>JBCCGX010001394.1:0-2470 GCA_039029035.1 Acidobacteriota bacterium
GCGCGTCAGCACCTGGGTGATGGCGTCGTCGCGATTGGTCCAGTCGGCCTTCATCGGCACCACGCCGTGGCCCTCGAACGCCGCCGCTACCTCGGAGGTTTCGATCACCGCCTTCTCGATGCTCTTGCAGGTCAGGCACCAGGCGGCGGTAAAGTCGACGAACACGAGGTTGCCCTCGCCGGCGAGGCGCTCGGCTTCGGCCTCGTCGAAGGCGACCCACTCGATGAGCTCGGAGGCGCCGACGTCGGCCGTTGCGGCCGGCGGCGCGCCGACCGCCAGCACGATGCACCAAACCGCCGCGGCCGCCATGCCGACGGCGGCCAGACGCCGCCGTCCCGGCTGGCCCTGGTAGTGCTTGAAGAACCAGGCACAGAGCGCCAGGACCAAGAGGGTGCCCTGGATGAAAGCGAGCGTCGCCGAGTCGATCTGGGCTGCCAGGATGAAGAACAGCCAGATCGCCGCGCCGGCCAGGAGAAAGCCCATGACGTGTTTGAAGGTCGCCATCCAGGCTCCGGGCTTGGGTAGCAGGTTCGCCGTCTTGGGGAAGGCGGCGAGCATCAGATACGGCAGAGCCAAGCCGAGGCCTATGGCGGTGAAGATGGCAAAGATCACCGCCGTCGGCTGCAGTAGGGCGAAGCCCACGGCGGTGCCGAGGAAAGGGGCCGAGCAGGGCGTCGCCATGAGGGTGGCGAAGAGGCCGGAGGCGAAGTGGCCGGCGAGGCCTTCGCGCGGGCTGCTGCCGGCCACCTGAGCGACGCTCTGGGGCAGCAGAATCTCGAACATACCCCACATATTGAGGGCGAAGATCACCACAATGACGGCGAGGAAGGCGACGAAACCCGGTTGCTGGAACTGAATGCCCCAGCCGACCAGGGTGCCCGCTTTGGCGGCCAGCACGGCCGCTAGAGCCAGGGCCCAGAACGAGACCAGGATGCCGGCGGTGGTGGCCAAGGTGCCCATGACCAGTTGGGATCGACCCTCGCCGGCGCTCTTCACCAGCGAGAAGACCTTGAGCGAGAGCACCGGCAGCACGCAGGGCATGGCGTTGAGGATCAAACCGCCGATCACTGCCAGGACCAGCATCCACAGGAGCCCTGCCTGGGCTGGCTCCGCACCGCTCGGCGCTGCGGCTGTCTGCGGTGCCCCGTCAGCCGGCGGTCCGGCCCAGGCGTTGGCCGTGGCGGGGTCGAACCAGGCGACGTTGGCCACCTGGCCACCCGAGCCGATCGTCAGTCGAACGGGATACCGGAGGGTCTCTGGAGGCTCGCACTGCTTGTCGTCACAGGCCTGGTAGAGCAGTGCGGCCTCACCTTCGATGGCACCGGCCGGGAGGTCGGCCGGTAGATCGATATCGGCAAAGATGGTGAAGGCGCCATCGTAGACCGCGATGGGCTCTTCGAAGCCATCGAGCTTGAAGGGTTTGTCCGCCGGGTACTCGAACCAGGGCTCCAAGGGGATCCCCGGTAGCTCGAAGCTGAGCTCTGTCGGGATCAGGTAGTCCTCGGTCGGCGTGTTGCTGTTGACGTGCCAATGGTCGTCGACCTGCACTCGAGCGGCGAGCTTGGCCGTCGATCCGGCCTCGTAGGCCGAGCGATCGGCCGCCACCTGCAGGGAGGCCCGTTGCCCCTTGACCGCTTCCGCCAGCGCGGCGGTCCCGTCGTCGGTCGGTGCGCCGGCCGCCGGTGCGCCGGCCGCCTGCGCGAAGACCCCGGCGTTGGCCGCTTTGCCGCCGCTGCCGAGGGTCAGCTGAAAGGGTGCCTGGACGGTGGTCGGCTGCTCGCACTGCTTGTCGTCACAGGCCTGGTAGCGCAGGGTGGCCGCGCCCTCGATGGTGCCGGCAGCGTCGGCCGGCAGATCGACCTTGGCGAAGATGCTGAAGGTGCCGTCGTAGACCGCGATCGGCTCGTCGGTGAACTCGAACTGCATCATCTTCTGCGGCGGATACTGCATCCGCGGCTCCGAGGCGCCGTCGGGCAGCTCGAGGCTCAGCACGGTCGGGATGAGGTAGTCGTAGGTCGGCGTATTGCTGTTGACGTGCCAATGGTCGTCGATCGTGACCTGGGCAGCGAGCTGCACCGTGGCGCCGGGCTCGTAGGCGGTGCGATCGGCGACGATCTCGAGGGTCGCCCGCTGCTCGGCGGCGGCGGCGATGGGAAACAGCAGCAGCGCGATCAATAGCGCCGCGCCGGCGAGCACGATAAAAGTGGCGCCGCGTTGGTGGGGCGCCGGTGGCACCGAACGGACCGGATGGGGGCGAACCGGATTGCAGAATGTCATGGGCTGGACCTCGGCAGGTGCGTCGTACGAGGGCGACGTCAAGTGCATTCCATGCCCTCGCCGCGGCGCAGCGCAGCGAGGGTGTACCTCGCCTGGGATCGCAAGCTGCTGCGGGGATGGCTCTCGAGAAACTTCTCCAGCGATGCAACCGCCTCGGGGCAGTCGCCGGTGTCATGGGCCAGGTGGAAGCGCA
>JBCCGX010001395.1:0-2466 GCA_039029035.1 Acidobacteriota bacterium
GCCGTGTAGTCGAGCTTCTTGCCGTCGACCGTCACCGAGTGCTGGGTGCGAAACTCTCTCGCCTCATGGCCGGTCGCCATCGGCTGCACCATCGACGGTTCAGACTCGCTCGGCTCGACTCCGGCATGATGCGGCTGGGCCAGGGTCACGGAGGTCAGAAATAGAGCGAGGGTCATCGAGACGAGGAGGGGTCGGTGGCAAGACATCACTGCCTCCTTTCAGGGCGTCGCCCGGACCGGTTGGAAGAGTCAGTTCTCCTTACGCCGAGACTCGGGCAAGGTTTGAGTCGCTTGCCGTCACCTCAGCGAGTGCGGATGGGCTGCACACTCAGCCGCAAGATGGCCCCGAACCCGGCAGAAAACGGCCTGATTCGCCTCGACAAGGGCAGCGTTGCACCTCTCTCGAACGTTTTCGAGCGCAGAAAAGGTCACGAGGTCCGTCGACGTAACCTTTTCTAGCCCGGAGAAGGTCATGTGGACAGCCCTCGGAACGTTTTCTGCGCTCGAAAAGCCTTCGAGGACTGTCTTCGTTGTCTTCTCCTGCAGGGAAATCCACACAAAGAGGCCCGTCGAAGGGCCAACCGCCAGGGCCGACGCCCCTCGTCTGGGCTCCGTCTTCGAACCAATCAGCGGCAATGCACCCGCCTGGCCTTTGACTGCGGCCCAGTGGTGGCATACGCTCCTCACCACGGGTTCAACCTGTCCATACTGACAACCAGGGTTATGACGATGGCGATCGAGCTGAAAGTTCCGACGGTGGGAGAGTCAATCACTGAGGTGATGATCGGCGAGTGGCTGAAGTCCGAAGGCGATTGGGTGGCCGAGGACGAGCCAGTGGTGGTGATCGAGACCGATAAGGTCAACGTCGAGCTGCCGGCGCCGGAAGCGGGCATCTTGAAGCAGGTCCTCAAGCAGGAGGGTGAGGATGCCGAGGTCGGCGACGTGGTGGGGCTGATGGAGGCGGCTGAGAAGCCGGCTGGTGAAGCAGCGCCGGAAGCTGCGGCCGACGCGTCAGACGATGCCACGCGCGTGATGCCCGCCGCCCGACGAGCTCTGGCGGAGAAGGGCCTCGAAGCGTCCGAGGTGCAGGCGACCGGGCCGGGCGGACGGCTACTCAAAGAGGACGTGCTGCGCCACGAGGCCAAGCCAGCGGCACCCGCACAGGCGGCTCCGGCGGCCAAAGCTGCGGCTCCGGCGGCCCCAGCGGTCGGCTCGCGCCACGAAGAGGCGGTGCGCATGACGCCGCTGCGCCGCAAAGTGGCCGAGCGCCTGGTGCAGGCGCAGCAGTCGGCGGCGCTCTTGACCACCTTCAACGAGATCGACATGTCGCAGGTCATCGGCCTGCGCAAGGAGTACCAGGAGCGCTTCGTCAAGAAGTACGGCATCAAGGTGGGCTTCATGTCGTTCTTCGTCAAGGCGGTGGTCGAGGCGCTCAAGGAGGTGCCTGGAGTCAACGCCGAGATCCAGGGCGACGAGATCGTCTACCGCAACTACCAGGACATCGGCATCGCGGTCGGCGGCGGCAAGGGCCTGGTGGTGCCGATCATCCGCAACGCCGAGCGCTTGAGCTTCGCCGAGGTCGAGAAGACCATCGCCGACTTCGCCGTTCGGGCGCGTGACGGCAAGATCAAGCTCGACGAGCTATCCGGCGGCACCTTCACCATCTCCAACGGCGGCATCTACGGCTCACTCCTGTCGACGCCGATCGTCAACCCGCCGCAGAGCGGCATCCTCGGCATGCACAAGATCGAAGAACGGCCGATCGCCCTGAACGGCGAAGTGGTGATCCGGCCGATGATGTACGTCGCCCTGACCTACGACCATCGTCTGGTCGACGGCCGCGAGGCGGTGACCTTCCTGGTGCGGGTCAAGGAGCGGATCGAAGATCCGACCCGCATCCTGCTGGAAGTGTGAGGCTGGCCATGGCAGAGCATCAGCACGATCTGGTTGTCATCGGCTCGGGCCCCGGAGGCTATGTCGCGGCGATCCGTGCCGCCCAACTGGGGTTGGACACCGCCTGTGTGGAGAAAGAGTCAGCCCTCGGGGGCACCTGCCTGCGAGTGGGCTGCATCCCTTCGAAGGCGCTGCTCGAAGCGAGTGAGCGCTACGAGGAGGCGAGGCACAGTCTGGCCGGCTTTGGTGTCAAAGTGGCCGGGGTCGAGCTCGATTTGCCGACGATGCTGCAGCACAAAGACGACACCGTCGACGCCCTCACCGGTGGCGTCGCCGGTCTGTTCAAAAAGAACAAGATCAAGCGCTACAGCGGACACGGTCGCCTCGACGGTCCGGGCACCGTGGTCGTCGAGGGCGAGGATTCGGTGCGCCTCTCGGCCAAGCACGTGATCCTCGCCACCGGCTCGGAGGTGACGACCCTGCCCGGGGTCGAGATGGATTGGGACCGCATCGGCTCCTCTACCGAGGCCCTGGCCTACTCCGAGGTACCGGAGCACCTGGTGGTGATCGGCGC
>JBCCGX010001396.1:0-2463 GCA_039029035.1 Acidobacteriota bacterium
ACACCTTCCGGCCCAGGCGTCCCGGGTAGATCGACGTCGAGCAAGACGACGTCTGCAGGCTCTCTTTCGAGGCCCTGGCGCGCGGCGGCGACGTTGCTGTAGGCACCGCTCAAGGCGAAGCCTGGCGCCCCTTCGATCAACATGCGCAGGCTTCCCAAGAGCAATCGATCGTCGTCCACCAGGGCGACGCGCAAGTTCTCGGTGCTCACAATCCCTCCAGTCCATCGCAGAACGGGATCTCGCGCCATCGCATGATCATGCGAGGGGCACCTCGATCCGCACCTCGGCGCCAGGCCTCCCATCCTGGCGCCGGCTGAGCGCCAGCTCGCCACCAAGGGCGTCGATGCGCGAGGCCATGTTGGCCAGGCCATGGCCTCGGCGATGCTCCGATTTCGGTTCGAAGCCGCAGCCGTCGTCGCGCACGACACCGCTCAGAGTCCGGCCGGCTAGACCGAGCTCGAGCTCGACACGGCCGGCGCCGGCATGGCGCTGCGCGTTGTGCATTGCCTCCTTGAGCACCAGGAGCAAATGCTGGCGTTGTTCCGGGCGCAATCGAATCCGCTGCGCCTGCTCTGTCGGAGGCGCTTCGAGCGACCAGGCAATGCCAGCGGGTTCGAGCAGCTCGCCAGCCGTTTCCCGCACCCGCACCGCAAAGCTCGCCAGATCATCGAAACGGGGATCGAGGGACCAGACGATCTCGCGCGCCCGGCCGGTCAGCTGACGGGCGGTGGCGCCGATCTGCTCCAACATCTCCGGCAGCTCGCTTGCGTTGGAGCTCGCCGGGAGCCGACTGTGCGCAGCCTTGGAGAGCAGGGAGATACGCGACAGGCTAGCTCCCAGGTCGTCGTGCAGGTCGGCGGCGATGCGGGTCCGAATGCGCTCGACCGCCAGGGCGCGGCGGAGCCGGGTGCGGTGGGTGGCGACCAGCCCAATTGCAAGGGCCACCGCGACCAACGCCAGAAACCATGCACGGCGCCATACCGGCTGGGCGACGACGATGGTGAGCCATGCTGGCTCGCCCTGTTCCGGGTCCTCCGCCGCGCTCAGCTGCAACCGATGCTCACCCGGGCCGAGGTCGGCCAAGGCCAGACTCCGGTTGGCGCTGGGATAGCTCCAGTCACCACCCCGCAAACGGTAGCGGAAGCGAGCTGGCGCATCCGGCGAGGCGCCCACCGCGAAAAAGCCGACGTCGATGCGATGCCGGCCGGCGGCCAGGCGGATCGGACCGACGCGACGGTGGCCCACCACCGACAGGGGTACCGCACTCCCGTCGACCCTCAGGCTGGCGATACGCACCTCGGGCGTAGCGGCCACCGAATCGCGTCGCGGCACCAAGCGCGAGAGGCCGCTCCAGGTACCGAACCAGAGGTTGCCGTCGCCATCAGCGTGGGCGGCGGTGACCTCGAGCTGGGCCAACCCGTGGGCGGTGGTGAAGGAGCGGATCTGGCCGGTTGCGGGGTCGAGTCGGTCGATGCCGCGAATGCCGCCGATGTAGAGGCGGCCCCAGCGATCGCTGACCAGGCAACGAGCGATGTCGCTGGCCAACCCCTCCTCACGCCCGTAGCGCTGCCACACCGCGGCGCGTCCATTGCGCGACTCCAGACGGTAAACACCATCACCGTGGGTGGCGATCCACAATCTCCCTTGATCGTCGAGCAGCAAGTCCCAGATTGCCGCGCCTGCCACCCATCCAGTCGACGTGAAGCGTCGGCCCTCTCCGACCCACAAGGTCCCGTCACTCCACCCGATCCACAGCTTCCCATCGGCACTATCGAGCATCGCCGTCGGCGTGCCGCTCGCAGGCAAGCCGCTTTCCGTGCCCACGACCTCGAAACGGCCAGTCGCGGCATCCCGGCGAGCCAATGCACCCGTGGAGCCGGCCTCGGTCACCACCCAGAGGTTGCCCCCGAGGTCCTCATAGGTCGCACGCACAGCGTCCGCGGGCAAGCCTTCGCTGATGCCAAAGCGTTGCGGTTGCAGGCTGCCCAGGTCCTCGATCCGGTCGGTGGCGGCAAATCGGAAAAGCCCATGGTCTGTGGCCAACCACCAGCTGCCGTCCCGAGCCTGGCGCCCTTGCACGCGGCCGTGGCGCAGCAAGCGCTGGATTTCGGGCGGGTAGGCCGGTGCGATACCCGCGAAAGGCGCCCGGCCGGAGATGCCCGTGGAGAGTCGACGGCTGAGGCCACCGAGAGCGTCGGCGCCGACGATCAGCCGGCCTCGGCGGTCCGTGCTGAGCGAGCTCACCGAGGCGTGGGCCAAGCCGTCGCTCGTGGTAAAGGTCACCAAGCCATCAAGCTGCCAACGGATGGCGCCGCCGATATCGGTACTCAACCAGAAGTTGCCGGCACGGTCCGTGACCATGGCGTTGACGGTCTCGTCACGCAGTCCTTCGGCCACGGTGAAGGCTCTCGAAGCCTCATCCTCGAGCGCATAGAGGGCGCCCACGGCCCCCACCCAGACCGT
>JBCCGX010001397.1:0-2460 GCA_039029035.1 Acidobacteriota bacterium
ATGGCCTGGGAGGCCGACCTCTTCGGTGCCAAGCGTCTCACCCTCCTGGCGAGCCAGGCGGATCTCGAAGCCGAGACCGAGAACCTGCGCGCTGTGCGGGTGGCCGTGGTGGCCGAGACCGTGACGGCCTACGCCGATCTGCGGGTCGCCGAGGCCCGTCTTCACGTGCTCGATGAGAGCCTGACAAGCCGCGAGGAGACCTCGCAGATCACCGATTGGCGCGAGCAGGCGGGCCTGGCCTCTCGACTCGAAGCGAGCCAAGCCCTCTCCAGCCTCGGCCAGGCCCGCGCCGGACGACCGGCCAACGAACAGGCCGCCACCGAGGCCCGCCTGCGCCTCAGCCTGCTGGCCGGCGAGGCGCCGGGAACGCTGGTTGAGCTCACGGCGCCGATGCCGGAGCCCGCCGTTCCCGCTCCGCCGGAGACCGTCACTCCAAGCATTCCGGCCGAGACTCTGCGGCAGCGCCCCGACGTGCGGGCGGCGGAGCGCCAGCTCGAAGCAGCGGCGGCGCGGCTCGGAGCGGCCGAGGCAGGCCGCTACCCCACCCTGCGGCTGACCGGCTCCCTCGATACCCGGTCCAACGACCTCGACGAGCTCTTCGACGTCGATTCGCTCTTCGCCAATCTCCTCGCCGGGCTCACGGCGCCGATCTTCCAGTCGGGCCGCATCACCCAGGACATCGCCGTCCGCGAGGCGCAATGGCAGCAGGCCGCGCTGGCCTACCGCAGCACCGTGTTAGAGGCGCTATCCGAGGTCGAACGGGCTCTCGTCTTCTTTCACGCCTCCCGGGAGCGCATCGAGGCGCTGGATGATGCGGGGCAAGCGGCGGCGGAGGCCGCCGAGCTCGCCGATCAGCGCTACGCCGCCGGTCTCGTCGACCTGCTTTCCGTGCTCGATACCGAGCGCACCCTGTTCAGCCTCGAAGAACAGCTCGTCATCGCCCGAGGCGATCGACTCAACGCATTCACCTTGCTCTACCGCGCACTCGGGGGCGGCTGGGACAGCTCGGCCAAGCCTGTCGTCTCCCAGGAAGGAAGATCCGATGTCTGAAAGTACCCTACAGCCCAACGAGATCGACCAACTCCTCGAAGCCAAACCCCGCCGTCGTCAGGGCCTATGGATCGCCGGTCTGCTCGGCTGTGCCGCCTTCGCGGCGATCCTTTTCGCTCGGCCAGAAGGCTCTGGAGATCGCAGATACGAAACCGTCGCGGTCGAGCGGCGAGACCTCGTCGCCACCGTCTCCGCCACCGGCAAGCTGGAGCCCACCGATCAAGTCGACGTCGGCAGCGAGATCTCGGGCATCGTCGCCCGGGTCTTGGTGGAGACCAACGACCGAGTCGCGACGGGTCAGATCCTGGCCGTGATCGACACCACCAAGCTGGAGCAACAGGCCGAGCGACACCGTGCCGCCCTGCTCTCGGCCGAGGCGGCGCTGGCGCAATCGCAAGCCACCCAGACCGAGGTCGAGACCGACCTGGCGCGCTTCGAAGAGGTGCATCGCCTGTCCGAAGGCCGGGTGCCCTCGCGCTCCGAGCTCGATGGGGCACGCGCTGCCAAGCTACGCGCCGACGCGGCGGTCGAAGTGGCGGCGGCCGGCGTGGCGGAAGCCCAGGCCAGCCTGTTGTCGAGTGAGATCGATCTGGAGAAAAGCGTCATCCGCTCACCGATCGACGGCATCGTGCTGGATCGCCGGGTCGAGCCGGGGCAGACGGTGGCCGCGTCGTTCCAGGCACCGGTCCTCTTCACCATCGGCCAGGACCTCGCTCGGATGGACCTGACGGTCTATGTCTCGGAAGCGGACGTCGGCCAGGTCGAAGCCGGTCAGAAAGCTTTCTTCACCGTCGACGCCTGGCCCGAGTCGGAATTCTACGCCGTGGTGCGCAAGGTCAGCTTCGGATCGCTGACGATCGAGAACGTGGTCAGCTACGAGGCCGAGCTCGAGGTCGCTAATGAAGATCTGCGGCTGCGGCCCGGCATGACCGCCACCGCCGCCATCCGCGTCGCCGAGCGGCAGGATGTGCTGGTGGTGTCCAACGCCGCCCTGCGCTTCCGCCCTCCGGCTGCGAAGCGGCCCGCGGGCGGCTTCTCCCTACTGCCTCAACCCCCGGTCCCGGCGCACAGCGAGCGCGACGACGAGGCCGCCATCCACGTCTTGCGGCGAGGCGATCTGGTACGCGTCGCCGTCGACGAGGGCTTGAGCGATGGTCGCCGGACCGAGGTGCGCGCCCCGGGTCTGAGCCCGGGCGAAGAAGTCGTGATCGAAGTACTGGAGGCCGCGTCATGACCTCCTCGCAACCCCTTATCCGGCTGCGCGGCGTCACCAAGACCTACGGCAGCGGCAGCGCGGCCTTCCGGGCCCTCAAGGGCGTTGACCTGGACGTCGAGGCGGGGGAGTTCGTCGCCATCATGGGCGCCAGCGGCTCGGGCAAGTCGACCCTGATGAACCTCCTCGGCTGCCTC
>JBCCGX010001398.1:0-2458 GCA_039029035.1 Acidobacteriota bacterium
CCCGCCAAGAACCCGCAAGCCCCTTCCCGGTTCCGCTGGTAGGCGACGAAAGAGAACGTCACCAGGGCCAGCAACAGCCTCGACTCGCTGCCCCAGAATGATGTCAACCAGGGATTGCACAGAACCAGCAGCCCAACGTAGAGACCGCCCCACGGTCTGCCGTCTCCCGCCAGGAGAAGGTAAGTCGCCAGACAGAGAGCCCAGAGAGCGAGACCGGAGAGCCACTGTCCGATGACCGGGATCGGGACGCTGGGTGCGAGTCGGTCGAGAGCAGCCAGCCCAAGGGTGAGCAACGGCGTGGTCGTCGCCAGGTAGGGCTCTCCCCGATTGAAAGAGAGCCCCCCTCCGCGCGCCAGGTTCTCGGCATAGCGGTAGGTGATGTAGGCGTCGTCGTGTGACTTCTCACCCATCTGGTGGGTGAGTGCCAGGCAATAGACGAGCGAGAGAACCGCAGCGGCGACGAGCCAGCGCGACCGCGGTCCGATCGTTGAATTCAGCGGCGCCGGGCTCCCGTCAACCAGGTGCTTCACCCTCCGTCAAGTGAGTGTTTAGATCTTTCGTTGAAGAGATTCTAAACAAGCCCGGAGAAGCCGGCGAGATGTGATCGACAGGCTGGATGCCGAAGGCTGATCGACCCAGGGATCGCCGACTCGAACCGTGCCGGGCGCCTGTTGCGCCCGGCACTTGGATGGCTCCCAACTTAGAGGTCGAGAACGGCCTCTTCACCCGGGACGTGGCGCAGCCACCAATCCCGCCGCGAGGTTGGGTTGCCGTCGCGGTCGATCACCGACAGGGAGGGGGCAGCCCCGGCCTCGCCGGAGAGGGTGACCAGGTCGCCGTCGAAGCTCTTGAAGTTGACTTCCACCGCGTCGCCATAGGTCGGCGCCTGCTCCAGCAGGATGCCGACGGCGATGCGCTCGCCCATGCGGGCAGAGTCGTAGTAGTCCGAGTAGTAGTGCACGCCGGCCATGTTGCGGCCGATCGAGATGTTGGCCGCCAGCTTGTCCAGCTCACCCTGGATGGTGAGGGGGCCCTTGAACTTCCGATCCCGGTGCAGCCGGTTGCCGTTGGCGTTGGGCACGTAGACGATCGGATCACCGTTGGCGTCGCGGAGCTCGCGTTCGCGCCCGCCGTCGCAGCTGTCGAACATCTCGAAGAAGGCCTTGAGCATGGTCACGCAGCCGCCAGCGACCGTGGCGTGACCGGCGCCGTAGGCCGGGTGCATCGGCGAGCCTTCGGGAAAGGCCATCGGTAGCAGAAGGTTGTGCGTGGCGATCTCTTTCGGTGCGGGGGGGCATTTGATCCGGCGCATATCGCGCATCGCCGGCAAGTTTTGCTCCGCGTTGTGGGCCATCACGGCGTCGAGCAATTCGCTCGGAATCTCTTCCAGCATGCACTCGAAGGCGGTCTTGGCATTGCTCGTTTGACCTGCACAGCGCTTGCCGATCAGCTGGTCCGCGAGACCCGCTGCCACCAGAGTCAAACGGCCGCCCATGGCTTCTGGCCGCGCCCGCCGGTGGTAGTTGAACTTCTGTCGGCGAACCGCCTTGAGGCAACGGGTCGCGACCTCGGTGACCAGCGACAAGATGTGCGGACCGCCGAAGGTGGCGAAGGCATCGCGTCGCCCGGACGGACTGGGCTCGGGAAAGCCCTTCGACGTCGGAACCCTCATGCCGAGGAGAATCAGGCAGGCATTGAGGTAGGCCTCGTAAAGCGCATCGAAGTGCACGTAGGTGGCGAGATCCCGCGGCGTCGTGATGAAACGGCGCTTCGGCTCCCATTCGTCGAAGCCTTTGAGGTTGGCGCCGTTCTGCACGTCCAGCCACGAAGACCAGTCAGTCATGTGGTCGAGACAGTTCTTGTGCGTCAAGGTTCGCTGATCGATGCTCAGGGAGCCGTACGGAATGAACCCGTCCTGCAATCCGAAGCGAGCATTGCGACCGGGAAAACCCGCGCTGGCGTTGTCCGCTCCGGCGAGCGAAGTCGCTCCGATCAGCATGAACTGGGAGATGTACGGGCCTTTGAGAGCGCCCGGTGTGGAGCCTCGGAAGGCATTCTCGGGAGTGAGCTCCTCGCCCAGCGTGCGAGCGAAGCGGCGATTGCGCTCGAAACGATTGAGGCCGGTGGCATCGGTGCAACCCGGAGTCGAGGAGACGGGGTGTTTGCCGGAATAGAACGGCATCTTGTCGAGCAGAGCGACGATCTTCTTGGCACTCAGCTGGGCCGAGCCAGGCTTGTCTTCCGAGGCGCACAGGCGCTTGCCACCGCCTTGACAGATTGTCGTGAAGGGCACGTCGCGCAGCAAGGCCAGGCCATAGACCTCGGCCATCTCGGCCGACAGCTCCGAGGAGCCCACCCGCGGCGCCGGCGCCATGCCCACCGAGCCGGCGTCGGGTCCCTCGAGCTCGAAGACATGGCCCGAGCGCGGGCTCTCCCAACCGCGCCAACCGGCCGGGTC
>JBCCGX010001399.1:0-2452 GCA_039029035.1 Acidobacteriota bacterium
AATCTCCTCGATCCGCAGGTCCAGTCGGGCTTGCGGGTTGATCCGAGCCTCCGGCCTATCGCCTGCCAGGCCAAACGTCGTGCGCAGCCCGGGATGTCGGTCCGCCAAGGCGGCGAGCGCCCGGCCCAAAGCATCCGCGTCGAGATCGCCCTGCACCCTCGCCGCGCCGGCAAGATTGTAGGCCCCGGCTGCTGAATCCAGGCGATGGAGGTACCACAAGGCGCGCTGGCCGTAGGACAGCTGTGTAGAGCCCGGGGACTCGTCCGGCGGCACAGATTCCGGCTCCGACCGGAATCGCTCCTCGGTCTCCTGGTCCAGAGTCTCCTGGTCCAGCTGGGCCGCTAGACGCGCCGTCAGATCGTCCAGGCTGGCACCTGCCAGTAGCTCCGCCAGGGGCACGGAGGCGCCGAGCCGGTGCGCGATCTCGGTCTCCAGCTCGACCGCCCCCAAGGAGTCGAGGCCGAGGCTGGTGAGGGAGCGGGAGGGATCGATGGCGCTGGCCTGCACCCGGCTCACACGGGCAACGCAGTGCCGCAGGAAGCCCTCGAGCAAGGCATGGCGTCGCTCGGGCGCACAGCTCCGCAGCGTCTCGCGATCGAGCTCGATACCGACCACCTCTACAGCCTGCGCTGGGGTCAGGGTGCTACGGCTCAGCACGACCAAGTCGCCCTCGAGGTAAGCCGCGCGGCAAGCCTGACGGCGAACCTTGCCCGAAGAGGTCTTGGGCAAGCTGGTAGCGCGGATCAGCACCACGTCGTAAACCCGCACCTGGTGGGTCTCCGCCACTGCCTGACGCAGGCTGTCGGCGATCACCTCCAGGTTGTCGCGAGGATGGCGCTCGACCTCATGGATCACCACCAGGCGCTCCTCGCCCGCCGCTTCCACCGCTACCGCGGCGCCGCAACTGGGGCGCAACGAAGGGTGGGAGCCTTCGGCTGTCAGCTCGATGTCTTGGGGATAGTGATTACGACCGCGGATGATGATCAGGTCCTTGAGCCGGCCGGTGACGAAGAGCTCGCCCTGGCGCACGAATCCGAGGTCGCCGGTGCGCAGGTAAGGACCTTCATCGGCCAGCCGGGCGCCGAACGTCTGGGCGGTGAGCTCATCCTGGCGCCAGTAGCCGTGGGCGACGCTCTCCCCCGCCAGCCAGATCTCGCCCACCGCCCCGAGCGCGCAGGGCTCGAGGCTCTTGGGGTCGACGATGCGCAACCGCTGGCCATGGCAAGTACGACCGCAGCCGATCAGGCGGCGCGCATCCTCGCCCTCCCCTTGCACCACCTGGTGACGCTCCAAGGCGGCGGCCGAGACCGCTGCCTCGACCGGCGGCGTGGAGCGCTCACCACCGGTGATCATCAGGGTCGCCTCGGCCATGCCATAGCAGGGATAGAACGCTTGGCGTCGAAAGCCACACGGAGCGAAGGCTTCGCCAAAGCGGTCGAGCGTCGCGGCACGGACCGGCTCGGCACCGCTGAAGGCCACCTGCCAATCGGAGAGATCGAGGCTGGCACGATCTGCGGCGCCGATGCGGTCAGCGCAAAGCCCATAGGCGAAGTCGGGGCCGCCGCTGACCGTAGCGCCGTAGCGTTGAATGGCGGCGAGCCAACGCAAAGGCTTCTGCAGGAAGGCCACCGGCGACATGAGGATGCAGCGCGCGCCGAGGTAGAGCGGCTCGAGGATGTTACCGATCAGCCCCATGTCGTGGTACTGCGGCAGCCAGCCGACGATCACGGCGCTCGAATCGAGCTCGAAGCTTCGGCGCAGGATCTCGGCCTGGTGCATCAGATTGGCGTGGCTCACCATGACGCCTTTCGGTGCCCCGGTGGAGCCCGAGGTGTACTGCAGGAAGGCCAGGTCGCCCGCGCTGGGGCCAGATCCACTCCAAGTCTCGCCCTGGGCGGCATCGACCTCGTCGGTGGTCAGCCAGTCGAGCCCTTCGAGCTCGGTCACCGCCCGCGCTCCGCGCAGCCGGCGAAGCTGAGTGGAGTGTGTCAGGACGATCGCCGGCCGGGCGTCACGGGCAATCGAGCGGAGGCGCGGCAGGTGGCGCTTCGAGGCCGGCAGGTAGGCCGGCACCGCAACGACTCCAGCATAGAGACAGGCGCAGAAGGCAACGATGAATTCGAGTCCCGGCGGATAGAGCATCAGCGCTTGCCGGCCTTGCGCTCCCGCTCGCTCGAGGCTGGCGGCGACAGCTCGCGCCCGTGCGTCGAGCTCTCTCCAGCTGAGATGCGCCTCCGGATCTTCGCCGTCGCGCAGGAAGCTATAGGCTCGCCCCTCGGGCCTTTCGTGCGCCCAATGGTTCAACACCTCGACCAAAGTCGTGGCGGCTGCCGAATCCCTAAGCGTCGCGCGATCTTGCACCTGTTGTCGACTCTACGGTGGATTACCAGTCCAGAGATCAAGCTCATCGAAATGGGGAACTCGTCGGCCAGTATAGTGAATCGAAGAGCTA
>JBCCGX010001400.1:0-2448 GCA_039029035.1 Acidobacteriota bacterium
CCCATTGGATTCTGAACCGTTCCGGAGATCTGTTGTCGAAGTCGACAAGCCTCCCGAACGGTTCGGAAGGTCTTCTGGCAACATCACACGGCTTGCCAAACGGTTCGGCTGGTCGATGGGCGAAGTCCCTCGACCTGCGGAAGGGTTCAGCAGGCGGGTGGGCAAGATCGTCCGACGTGCGGAACGGCTAAGAAGGCGCTTCGCCGTCTGTTGCAGGCGCCAGGAACCTCGCCAAGAGCTCGCTGCCGAAAGCGCTCACCAGGGTGCGCTCTTTGGCCCGATTCAAGAGCTGGGCGCCCCAATCGGTGAAGCCGCCATCGCCCAAGGGTAGGGTCGGGCCGGCGGGGGTGCGGACGTGGACGACGAAGGAGAGGCCCTGGTAGTAGGCGTTGGTGCCGATGCGATCGTCCTCGTCGTCGACCGGGAGGTGGGACTCGGCCAGGCGGTGGCGGATCTGGGCCCAGGGCTGGCCGGCGGAGGAGACGGAGACCCGTTCGATGGTGCCGCCAAGCTCACCGACGGCGGCTTCGTAGACCGCCAGGTGCTGCTGCAACGCCGCCAGCTCGGCGCGGCCGGAACCGCGGCTGGGGAACATAGAGCACAGGGCGAAGAGGCGGAAGTGGGCACGAAAGTCGGGATTCTCCGGCGGCTGGGTCCGCAACAGCCGATGGCTCGCCGCCAAGTCGACCCGGGTGGCGCCGCTTTGACGGCGCCGGGCGGCTTCGATGGCGAGGACGTTGGAGGAGTCACTCACCACTTCCAGATTGCGCACCGTCGCAATCGACTTGCGCGGATCGCACGGCGCCACCGCGGTACAAACGCCGAGCGGCGCCACCGGGCTGAGCTCGACTAGGTCGAACGCGGCCGCCGCGGCGATGAGCTGCGAGTCGACCCGATGCAAAGCCCGGGCGTCGACGTCACTCGCCAGGCAGAAACGACGCTCGTAAGCCTGGCGCACGTCGCGCGGTGTCTGGCGCTCGGCCCGCTGACGCATCACTTCGAGCATCAGGCTCTGCAGGTCGCCGTTTCGCATGCGGTCGAGGCGATCGACCAGCTCGGGATCCGGCTGTTTGGGCATGGCGGGGCGAGTCGGATCTATTCCCCTCGGTGAACCCGCAGGAAGACCCAACCGAAGAAGAGGGCAAAGAAGAGGTCGTTCGGACCGTAGATCGTAAAGAAAATACCCGCCAGGGGCGACGCAGCGAGAAGGGTGGGAAGATCTGCGCTGTTCTCGGCCATCCAGGCGATCCAGACGCCGCCGTAGACCAGCTTCTCGAGGCAGAAGACGGCAACGAGCCACTTCACGTGGCGATAGCTGTGGGCAACGGCCAGGTAGGCCAGACCCCAAAGAATGACAGCCCCCTGGCCGAAGGTCGAGAACACCTGCGGCTGCCACTCGGAGAGAACCGGGTTGTCGAACCCTCTCGAGAACAGCAGGATGCCGAGGATGTTGATCGCCCCGGCCGCTCGGAACCCTCGCGGGATCCACGGCGAGTCTTTGACGTTCGATTGCATGATTGAATTCTAGGCTACCCGACCCGACGAATCCCAGCCGCCTGGGTTGCCAGCTCGATCTCGTGGACGAAGTGGACCCCGCGCACCCAGAGGATGCGCTGGGCATCCAGGGTCTCTTTCAGTCGACCGATCGCAGCCAGGTATTCGCCGTGGGTCGAGATGTCCTGGGCCGGCTCCCAACCCTCCAGCTTCTCGCGACGGGTGTCGCTGATCGTCGACCAGACATAGAGCGGTACGCCCAAGGTCGCGAGGAAATCTCGCACCGTGGCGGGCTGCCAGCGGCTCTCGTCGGCGGGGTTCTCGCCGACGACTAGAACCACTGCCCGAATCAGGCCACTATTGGCCGCGGCGAGACCGGCCTGGGCAACGGCGGTGGCCAATTGCTGCGGCTCGTTGTCGGTCAGCGAGCCGTCGGATCGCATGGTGCCACGGAAGAACATCGAAGCGAGGACCGTCGGTACGCCGCCATGGCCTTCGCTAAAGGGCTTCGAGATCGAGAACTTATCGATCACCTGGCCCGATTCGCCCAAAGCCTCACTCAACGGCGTGGCGCGCAGGAACCGAATCGAGCGCTGGCTGCCAAGGGTTCCGATCGCCTGATGGCGGGCGCGGCGGAAGCGCGAGCCCAGGGCCATCAATCCCCCCAGGCTGCGGCGGTCCCGCACCACAATCACCTGTGCAGCCTGTTCTTCGACCGCGATGACCTTGAGCGGCTCGCCGCCCTTGGTCAACCATCCTTGCATCTGGACAGCCGCCGGCAGCGCCTTACCCGGCTCGATGGCAACCGGTACGGCAGTGAGCTGCGAAGTGATGTCTTCGCCAAACTTGCCCAACACAATAGTGGCGGTCGCCAGCTGCCCCTTACCGAAGTCGGCCTGGGCGTTGACGATGCGCAGCGCCTCCGGTTGCAGCTCGTCGAAGGGCAGCTCGAAG
>JBCCGX010001401.1:0-2447 GCA_039029035.1 Acidobacteriota bacterium
ACCTGGGGCCGTTTCCTCGCCTACCAGACCCTGGCCCAGACCCTCAGCCCCTCCGACGACGACTGGCACCTGTACTTCGATCCGGCCAGACAGGCCTTCGAGCCAGCGGTCTGGGACCCGGACGGCTGGCACACGGATCAGCTCGCTGGGGACACTGACTCGGGCCACCTACACGAGGTTCTGATGGCAGTGGACGATGTTCAGCGCGCTCGACATCGAACGATCGAGGATTTCTTCGCCCAGAGCCTCGATCAGGCTTTTCTCACCGAGATCGATCAGGCGATCGATCTCGTCGAGCCGGCGATTCGGGTCGATCCCCATCTGGTTTCGGGCTTCGACGTGATCGAGCCACAGCAAGTGCTGGGAGCGATTCTGGGGCTGCGAGCCACCATCGCCAGGGGCTTCGACGAGGTTCGGGCGGCCCATCTCGCGGACCGCTATAGATTCGAAGTCCCGCCCGATCCGCAGACGCGTGCGACCGACACCTCCCGCTGCCCACGACCGAAGGGACCGCCCCTGGTCTGGAGCGGCACGAAAGTGGTCGATGAGGTACTCCTCATCGAGAATGATCTCGTCATCCAACCCGGCACCACCGTTCGGCTGGCCGCCGGCGCCTCGATCGTCGTCGAAGGCCGGCTCGACGCCGAGGGCACCGCCGAAGCGCCGATCCGCTTCGGCCCTGCCCAGGAGCAGCAGGAGCCTTGGGGCGCGATCGTGCTGCGTGGCGCAGGCGCCAACGGCTCGGCCCTGCGCCACTGTGAGCTCTCTCTGGGCAGCGGCCTGATCAACGAGATCGACGGCTATTCGGCCATGCTCTCAGTACACGATGTCCAGGACGTGTCGATCTCGGATTGCCACTTCCGCGACAACCGGCTGGTCGACGACATGCTTCGCACGGTCTACAGCAAAGTGGAGATTCGCCACTGTCACTTCGACAACGCTCTCTTCGACGCCATCGACCTCGATATCTCGCACGGCACGATCGAGGGCTGTGTCTTCGACACCAGCGGCAACGATGCGCTGGATCTGATGACCAGTGAAGTCTTGGTGGCCGGCAATCGCATCAGCGGTGCCGGGGACAAGGGCATCTCGGTCGGCGAGCAGACCAGGCTCTTCGCGGTCGACAATTTGCTGGCGGACAACCGGATCGGCATCGAGTCAAAGGACGGCTCCGAAGCTTGGGTCTACAACAGCACCTTCCGCGACAATACCCTGGCTCTCCATGCTTACTTGAAGAACTGGCGCTACGGCCGCGGCGGGACGATCCACCTGCAGTACAGCACGATCGAAGGCATCGGCGACGTAGCCGTGGCGGCGCGGCGATCGGCGATTCGCATTGGCGCCACCACCACCTCGATCGCGCCGGGGAGCTCGAAGCGGATCGAAATGACCCACGAGCCTCTGAGCAGCGAAGTGCCTGCCTGGGCACAGCCTTTTATCTCAAGAGTTGTCCCGTCGAGGCAGGGTTGGCAATCCCATGGACACTAAGCTCCACTTCTCGCGCTTCGAGTTCAAGTACCTTCTCCCGCGCGCACTTCGTAACGAGGTCGAAAAGGAGCTCCAACACTTCATCGAGCTCGATCCCTACGTTGCCGGGCAGCCTGGCAACCGCTACTTCGTGCGCAGCCTGTACTACGACAATCGGGCCATGGTCTGTTACTACGAAAAGATCGACGGCACGATGGACCGGGCCAAGTTTCGCCTCCGCACGTACACCGACTCCGACACCTCGGAGACCGCAAGGTTTCTCGAGGTCAAAGGGCGGCACAACGCCCAGGTATTCAAACATCGTGTCGAGCTAGCGAGCCATCCCAGGGGCGGCCCGGCAGACGAACACACCTCCTTCGACCCTACAACCCGCGACGTTCTGCGGCAGCTCGAAGGGAGCCGGCTACGCTCCCGTTTCGTGCGCGAGCTGTATCGCAGAGACCTCGCTCCCGTCATGCTGGTGGACTACCAACGCCGCCCATACCTGAGCAAATACGACCCCGAGTTTCGTCTAACCTTCGACGAATCCCTCGCCGGCTGGGTTACAACCCAGCTCTTCCCTCGCCGGCACGACAGCCGCCGGCGCATCCTGCCCGGGTACACCATCCTGGAGCTAAAGTTCCGCTACCACGTGCCCAAGTGGTTCCACCGCATCATCCAGAGCTACGAGCTGCGCCGGGTTTCGATCTCGAAATATTGTGCCGCGGTGGAGGCCTTTGACCTGACGCCGAAGCTCGAATAGCGCGGCGGTGAGCAAGAGGGCGAGTATAGTTATACTCATTTTTTGTTCAAATCGGGATTTTTCCGTGACCAAATTTACCGTAACGAAGCGCCGAAGCCTGTAAAACCAACGCCCTGATGAATTTGGCCGAAAATCATGCTGTTAAGTTGTCGATAACGGAGTCGACATCGCCCTCCCGTAAGAGAAACCTTTTCGAAGCCACTCGAAATCGACAACA
>JBCCGX010001402.1:0-2444 GCA_039029035.1 Acidobacteriota bacterium
CTGCAGGAAAGCCTCGAGCTCCTCAGTGAGGTTCGTAGCTACGGCGGCTACCGCAGCGTGCTGCAGCGTTACGCCGCGGGCTTCCGTGATGGCCACCTGAGCCTGAACCTGAACCTGGACTACCGCTGGACCGGATGGCCTCGCTTCCTGCTGGCCTGGCGAGACGGGCGGGTGGTCGTCCACCACGCCGAACGTGGAGCTCCAGGGCCTGCGGTGGGATCGACCTTGGTGGCGTGCGACGGGCAAGACGCCGAGGCGCTCTACAACAGCCGGGTCATGCCCTTCGCCGGTAAGGGGATCCCGGCGGACCGTTGGCGACTGACCCCCGAGATCCTGCTCGATCGGATCAACCCGTTGCTCGAGCAGCCCAAACGCTGCACCTTCGAGCAAAACGGTAAGACCCAGGAGATCGATCTGAGCTGGACTTGGACCGATTGGTCGAGCCTCCGAGAGGCGCACTCGAAGGCGCGGCTCGGCCCTCGAGGATCCTTCGGCAGCCGGCCGGTCGACGGCAACGGGCTGTGGCTCTCGCTGCCGACCTTCGGTCCCAGGGGCGACGATCTGGCGCAGATGAAGGCAATCATGGCCGCCTTGCCCGAGCATCGGCAACGAGATTTCGTCGTGGTAGACGTGCGGAACAACGGCGGCGGCAGCTCCTACTGGGCCGAAGCCTTCGTGCGCGGACTCTACGGCGATGGCTACTACGAGGCCCTGCGCGACGAGATGCGCGAGGGCGGTTATGCGATCTACCGAGTCTCGCAGCAGAATGTGGAGCACTTCCGGGGCTTGCTTGGCTCGATCCGGGCCCAGGCCGGCGAAGACAGTGGGTTCTATCGCTACTTCGAGTCCCTGGCGGAGGCTATGGCCGCGGCCCTCGAACGGGGCGAGACGATGTACGCCCACCGACCTGAGGAGAAGGAGGCCGAGGAGGAGGAAGAGGAGGAGAAGGAGGAGAAGCCCTCACCGGAGGAGGCACAACCGCGTTTCGCCGGTACGGTCTACCTGCTCACCGACACGACCTGTGGCAGTGCGTGTCTCGATTTTGCCGATGTGGTCCGCGAGCTACCGTATTTCGTCCACGTCGGTCTGCCGACGAGCGGCGACACCCTCTACATGGAGGTTCGTACCGTTCGCCTGCCGAGCAACAACGGCCGGCTGACCTTCGCCACCAAGGTCTACCGCGAGCGAACGCGCGGGCACAACGAGTTCTACACTCCGGCCCACGAGTGGCCCGGCGATATCTGGCGTACCGAAGAGCTGGAAACTTGGATCCGTTCGCTGCACGCCCAGCGCGCCGATCCTGACGACGATGCGGGTTGATGCCGGTTCGCTGACTTGCACGCGCTGCCGCTTCTTCTGATCCACGCCGGTCCTGAGAGTCAGCAATCGCAAGCGTTGCGCTTGAAATCTTCCACTCGACCATCCGCTCCAAGCTCCACCGAGCAGCATTGCTCGAGCTCGGCGGCCAGCATGCGGCGGGCCCGTTGGATGCGGGATTTGGCTCCCGGCAACGAGAGGCCGAGCTTTTCGGCCACCTCGCGCTGGGTTACTCCTTCGAAGTCAGCCATCAGCAGGGCCTCGCGGTAACCGCTGGGCAGCCCTTCGGCGATCGGCCGCAGCCAGGTAAGAACCTCTTCGTGGGCGCTGTGATCGCCGCGGAAGGTGGCGAGCTTCTCGGCGACGGCGGCACTCGGATCGGCCATCGATTCGAGCTCGAGGGCATCCGCGACTTCGATCCGGCGATGGGAGCGGTAGTAATCGGCAATGGCATGTCGAGCCACGGAGTAGACCCACCCTTGCACGCGCTGTGGATCACGCAAGGTCGTGGCGCTCTTGTGAATCCGCAAAAGAGCGTCTTGCGCGACGTCTTCGGCGTCCTGTGCCGGTACCCTTCGAGCGATGAAGGCACGCAGCCCCTCGACGAAGTGATCCCAGGAGGGTCCCAGGCTCGCTTCCGATGTCGAAGGGCTTGTCACGCTCGTCTCTTTCGTCGCCATCCCGAGCTCAAGCACAGCAGGTCTCGTCGCAGCAATCACTGCGATCTTCGGCCGCCGGGCTCTTCAAGACGTCCGCTTCGCCGTGGGTGTAGAACGTCTCCCACGAGACTCCTTGCGCGTCTGAGATCCAGGTCTTGTCCGAAGCGTGGTAGCAACACACGGTTTCGCCCTCATCGAAGACCTTGCCTTGCATCGAGCCGATCCGGCGCCGCAGCTGCGCCATTTCCTCCTCGGTCTCCGCCTGGATTCCGAGATGCTCGATACCGTGCTCTAGTGAGTGTACCGGAGCCTGGACGATGGAGAAGTTGACCCGCGGGTCGTCGAGCATCCACTTGGCGTAGTCCGGCTTGGTGACGGTGGGCTCGGCATCGAACAGGGCGTTGTAGAACAGAATCGACTCATCCAGCGCCTTGACCTTGAGGTTCACGTGCAGTCGTTTCATATTTC
>JBCCGX010001403.1:0-2441 GCA_039029035.1 Acidobacteriota bacterium
CGGACGCCGACGACTCGGCAGATCCTGATGCCGACGACGCAGGCGCCGCCGACGAAAACGGCAAGTCGAAGTCATCGTCCTGAGGTGTAGCGGCGCCGCACCTCGGCCGAGGGTTGACACCCTGGGCTAACTTCTTCCACCCTCCGGGCTCCGGAGCCTGGAGGGCGGCGACCCGTAGCCTCAAGCGTGAGTCCGTGGTCGCATGTGGAGCGAAGACGCGAAGTCACTCCCGCAGCCGTTCCGCCAGCCGGGTCGCTCGCCGGATCGAGGTTTGATTCTCCACCGCGATCTCGAGCGCCCGGCGACTGCCGACGAGGATGACTAGACGACGGCCGCGGGTCAGCGCGGTGTAGATCAGGTTGCGCTGCAAGAGCGTATAGTGCTGGGTGTGGAGGGGGACGATGACACAGGGGTACTCGCTGCCTTGGCTCTTGTGGATCGAGCAGGCGTAGGCGAGGCTGAGCTCGTCGAGCTCCGAGAAGTCGTAGGTCACCGTGCGCCCGTCGAAGTCGATGTGCGCCCGGTCGTCGTCGTGATCGAAGCTCTCGACGCGGCCGATGTCGCCGTTGAAAATGTCGAGGTCGTAGTTGTTGCGCACCTGCATGACCCGGTCGCCGACCCGCAGCAAGTGACCGGCGCGGCTGACTGAGTCGCCGTCGGGATTGAGCAGCGCCTGGAGCTCGGCGTTGAGGTTGGCAGCACCGAGCATGCCGCGCTGCATCGGGGTGAGGATCTGGATGTCGACCTTGGGATCGAAGGCGAAGCTGCGCGGGATGCGCTGGTCGGCCAGCCTCTTCACCGTGGCCAGGATGGCTTCGGGCTCGTCGCGCTCGAAGAAGAAGAAGTCGCCTTCGTCGTCCGGCGGGCGTAGGGTAGGCATGGCGCCGACCCGGATGCGATGGGCGTTAGTGATGATCAGGCTGTTCAACGCCTGACGATAGATTTCGGTGAGGCGGACGACGGTCACCACACCGGAGTCGATCACGTCCGCCAACACCCGCCCGGGGCCGACCGACGGCAGCTGGTCGATGTCGCCGACCAGGATCAGACGCGCCTTGGCCGGCACCGCCTTGAGCAGGCTGTAAGTCAGGTGGACGTCGAGCATCGACGCCTCGTCGACGATTAAGAGATCGGTCGCCAGGGGATTGTCCGGTCCGCGGCTGAAGGCGCGCTCGCGCGGGTTGTACTCGAGCAGCCGGTGAACCGTCTTGGCTTCGGTGGCGGTGGCTTCGCCCAGGCGTTTGGCGGCGCGCCCGGTGGGGGCGGCGAGCTGGATGCGCAGGCGTTTGCGGCTCAGGATGTCGACGATGCCGCGCACCAACGTGGTCTTGCCGGTGCCCGGCCCGCCGGTGAGCACCATGACCTTCTGCTGGATCGCCTGCTGCAGGGCCTGCCGTTGCTGTGCTGCGAGCTCGATTTTCTGCCGCCCTTCGAACCACTGGATGGCGCGCGCAACGTCGATCGTCAAGGGGAGGGTGTGCTGCGCGGTGAGCTGGCGCAGGAGCTCTGCTACGCCGCGCTCGGCCACTTCGATCGGCTTGAGGTAGATCGCCGCCGGCCCGTCCGAGGCGACCGCGGCTTCTGCGCTATCGGTCCGGGCCGGATCGAGGGACACCGACGCCAGGTCACCCGTGGCGATCAGCTCGCCGAGGGGTGGGTCGATCAGGTCCGCCGAGATGCCGAGCAGCTCGGCCGTGTCCTCGATCAACGTCGCCCGCGGCACGTAAGCATGCCCCTGGTCGGCCGCCTGGCGCAGGGTGTGGACGATGCCCGCAGACACCCGCTGGGCCGAGTCGCTGGCGATACCGAGCCGGCGCGCGATGCGGTCGGCCGAGAGGAAGCCGATACCGCGCACGTCGCGCGCCAAGCGGTAGGGGTTCTCCCGCACCAAGGCGATGGCCTCGCCGCCGTAGAGCTTGTAGATGCGGATGGCGTAGGTCGTCGAGACGCCGTGGGACTGCAGGAAGACCATCACGTCGCGGATCTCGCGCTGCTCCTTCCACGCACCGCGGATACGCTCGATCCGCTTCTTGCCGAAGCCTTCGACCTCGGCCAGGCGCTCCGGGTTCTGGTCGATCACCTCGAGGGTGTCGAGGCCGAAACGCTGCACCAGGCGACGCGCCAGGCCTTCGCCGATACCGTGCACCAGCCCGGAAGCGAGGTATTTCTCGATGCCGGTGAAGGTGGCGGGCTTGATCGTCATGTAGGAGTCGGCCTTGAACTGGCGACCGAATTTGCGGTCTTTCACCCACCGTCCGTTGAGGCGAAGACTCTCGCCGGGCTGCACGCCGAGCAGATTGCCCACCGCCGTGATCTCGCCTTTGCCACGCACCAGCATTCGGACGACGCTCCAGGCGTTGTCTTCGTTGGCGTAGACGATTTTCTCGACCGCCCCTTCGATCGTGGTCTCCGGCTTCACGGCGGAGATTGTAGCCGGGCGC
>JBCCGX010001404.1:0-2440 GCA_039029035.1 Acidobacteriota bacterium
ATCGACCAGCGCCACAGCGCACCAAGCCGGCAGCATCAGCATCCAGACCGTCTTTCCAGGTAGCCCGGCGGCTGCGGCCGGGATCGAGCCGGATGATCGCTTGGTCGAGCTCGCTGGGAGGCCGATCACCACCCACCAATCTCTACGCGACGTCATGGCGGCGCATCAGCCAGGCGACACCGTTGCGCTAGTCGTGGAGCGCCGAGACGAGAGGATCGATCTATCCCTGCGCTTCGGTGAGCGGCCCGAAGGCGGTGTGTCGATCGGCGTCACGCTCGCCATCGAAGAGGCCGCTGCTAACGGCGAGCCGGACGCCGGCACGACCGAGTGCCTCGCCTGGATCGAATCGACCTACAAGATCGAGTCTTTGATGCACAGCCTGGAGCTCGATCTGACCGCCGACTACGAGACCCTCCGCACCTGTGTCGGCCGCGACGCCCGCCGCATGGGCCGCGAGCGAGCCGTTCGGTTCTGCGACAACATCTTCAAGGTCCACTGCTCGGGAGTCGATCTCCTGACAGAAATCGGCGAAGCCCAAGTGGACCGGTGCGAAGCATCGCTGGGTCATTTGCTGGGGATCCGAGTGCAGGATTCCAAGGCCTGGAAGACCTGTGGCCAGCACAAGGTCTTCGATCACTACGCCGAGCAGGGGAAGAGCAGCGACGAGGCAGCCTGCCGATCCGCCTTCCTCGACTGCGGCACGCGCCTCGACGCGGCGGTGGCGCAAGGCAAGCTATCGAGCGAGCAGCGGGTCTTTGTCGACTGCTGCTCGGCGGCCGCGCTGCCAGCGGTGGGCGCAGGCGAAGCCCGCTGCGGGGTGCTCGACGAGGGCTTCGAGCGCGGCCCTTGCCACGATCGACCGGTCTGCGTAAACCGCTTGACCGACGAGTGGATTACCTGCTCGGAGTCACCGTGACCGAAGTCACCATGCCACGGCTCCTTGTCCAGCAGCGACGCCGGGTCTGCGGTCTGCTCTTGGCGATGTTGGTCGCGGCCGGCGCCGCGACCGCTCTAGCCAGCGAGGCGCCGCCGGCCTGGCGTCAATGGGGTGGGCCCCAACAAGACTTCCGCGCCCCCGCCCTCGGCTTGGCCGATCGCTGGCCCGAGGAGGGCCCACCGGAGCTCTGGCGCCGCCCGATCGGCGAGGGCACCTCAGGCATCCTCTTCGAAGACGGCCGCTTGTACACGATGCACCGCATCGACGAGAAGGAAGCCGTGGTCTGCCTCGACGCGGCCACCGGCGAGACCCTCTGGGAGACACGCTACGCGCACGACCCCCACCCGCGGCACGTCGTCCAGTTCGGCCGCGGCCCGAGCTCGACGCCTCTTTTGGTCGGTGATCGGCTCTTCACGGTCGGCGTCGCGGGCAAGATGCATGCCCTCGACAAACGCGACGGCCGAATCCAGTGGATGCAGGACCTGTGGGGCGAAGATTTCGGTGGCCAACGCCAGACCCACGGCTACGCCTCGAGCCCTGTAGCCTACGGCGAGACCGTGATCGTCCTGGTCGGCGGCAAGGACGCCAGCCTGGTCGCCTTCCACCAGCGAACCGGTGAAGTCCGCTGGCGCGGGCTTTCCTTCGAGAACAGCTACTCCTCACCCCGCCTCCTGACCGTTGCCGGTGAACCGCAGGTCGTCGCTTTCATGGCCGAAGAGCTGATCGGCGTCGACCCGAACAACGGTAGCCTGCGCTGGCGCTACCCCCACGCCAACCCGTGGAAGAACAACATCGCCCTGCCGGCGATCACCGGTGGCGACACACTCTTCCTCTCCTCACCCCAGGCCGGCGCCCGCGGCATTCGCCTGATCCGCCAAGGCGACACGATGCGGGCGGAGGAAATCTGGTCGAACCGCCGAGTGCAGCTCTACCATGGCTCCGCGCCCCAGGTCGGTGATTGGGTCTACGGCTCCTCCGGCACCTCTTTGGCCTTCATGGTAGCGGTCGATATTCGCACTGGCGAGATCGCCTGGCGCGAGCGCGGCATCGCCAAGGCCAACTGCGTCGAAGCCGACGGCAAGCTGCTGTTCCTGGATGAAGACGGCCTGCTCCACCTCGCCACCGCGACGCCCGAGAAGCTCGTCGTGCACGCCAAGATCCAGCTCCTCGGCCGCTTCGCCTGGACACCGCCGACGGTCGTCGGCACGGTCCTCTTCGCCCGCGATTCGCAGCAGATCGTGGCCATCGACCTGGGATAGCTGGGGGCGTCGGACCTCCGCTCCGGCATCATCCTTGTCGTCGAATCGCTGAGCCGGTGAGAAATCCGACCGATCGATTCGTTCCTCTCTCCGACGCGCCCAATTAGCCTGCATTATTCGTGAGGCGTTGCGTTTGCCGTTGAAGTTTCGGTCTGAGGAGCCAGAGTAGTTGCTCTGGACGCGCTTGTGGGGCGCAGAATGTGTTTGCTGGCGGCCTTCGGTCGCTATGAGGTTCGAAATCGCG
>JBCCGX010001405.1:0-2438 GCA_039029035.1 Acidobacteriota bacterium
GATCGAAGCCCAGCTGCAAGGCTCGGGCGCGGCGCAGCGGTCTGCTGATCCTCTGTTTGCCGATGCGCCCGTCTTCACCGGCGACGCACCGACCGATTCCGCCGCCGAGCACGACCGCTACCTCTACGGCGATCCGAGCCCTTGATCTTTCTCGATACCGGGGCCTTTCTGGCCAACTACCTCGAGCGCGATCAATACCACGACCAGGCACGAGTCGCCTGGCGGGACTTGGAAGCGACCCCATGGCGCTGCTTCACCAGCAACTTCGTGCTCGACGAGACTTTCACCTTCCTCGCCCGGCGCACTTCCTATCGGTTCGCCGCCGAGCGAGCGCGCAGCCTGCTGGCCTCGAACGTGTTGGAGATCCTGCGGCCGGACGAGGAGCACGAGCTACAGGCGTTGGACCTGTTCGAGAAATTCGCCGATCAGCAGGTGAGCTACACCGACTGTGTGTCCTTCGCGTTGATGAAGGCGCGGCGCATCCAGCGTGCCTTCGCCTTCGACCGGCATTTTGCCCTGGCCGGCTTCGAGCTCTGGTCGGGCGGCTGGGATTCGGTCAACGAGCCGCGGTCAGCTGTGGATTCGGCGCATGGCCTCCGCCGGCGAGAGGGGCACGACCTGCCCGGCAGCGGCTGAGTCTGGGTCGCCGATGGCGACTCAGGCCGGTTCGCCGACGGCGACTCAGGCCGGTTCGTCGCACTCCGAAGCCGCTTCGCCGCAAGAGTCGCCACGGCGCCTGTGGCCTGTGGCAGGTTGGAGCCACACGTCGTTGACGATCGGCCGATCGATCAAGACCGATATGATCGTTTGCCGGCCAGTGCTCCGGCCGGCTGCTGAGTCCGCTAAGTCCTTCGACCGCTGCCCGGATGCCTCTCCCTCGCTGCATCGCCTGGTTTGCTCAGCCGCGCCCGCGGCAGGCCTTGCTCGGCCTGTCCGGATGGACCGCCTTCGGCGTGCTGCTGTCGCTGCTGGTCTCCGCGGTCGATCGCCGGGCCAACAGCTTCGTCGACCTGCTCCTCTTCGTCGTCCCGACCTGGTGGCTGTGGTGGTTGATCAGCCCGGTGGTCTTCTGGCTCGGCCGACGCTATCCGCCCATTGGCCAGGGCTGGTATCGCCGGCTGCCGCTGCATGTGGTCACCGGGGTCTTGGCGGCCCTGTTGGTCGGTGTCTTCGCCTCAGCGTGGCTTCTCGTCGCCTACCCCTATCCCGAGGATGTGTCGCCGAACGCAACCTTCGCCGATATCTATCGGCTCTACCTGGTCACCGCGGAGTTCCCCTCCCACGTGTTCGTCTACGGGCTCCTGGTCGCCGGCAGCTCGGCCTTCGCCTACTACCACACGGCCCGCGAACGCGAGCGACGGGAGCTCGAGCTGCAGGCCGAGCTCGGACGCGCCAAGCTGCGGGCTCTCGAGATGCAGCTCCGGCCCCACTTCCTGTTCAACACCCTCAACGCCGTGGTCGGGCTAGTGCTGCGGAAGGAGCTCGCGGCGGCCGTGGCGATGCTCAACGGCTTGGCCGATCTCCTGCGCCTCACCTTGGAGGACGACGGCCGGCAGGAGATTCCCCTGCGCCGCGAGCTCGCCTTCGTAGAGAAATACCTGGCGATCGAGAAGGTGCGCTTCCCCGATCGCCTCGATTGGCGCGTCGAGGCCGAGCCCGAAGCGCTCGACGCGCTGGTGCCCAACCTGCTGCTGCAGCCGCTGGTGGAGAACAGCGTGCGCTACGCGGTGGATTCCTCGGCCGGCGGCGGCTGCCTGCGTTTCCGCGCCGCGTGCCGGGGTGGTCAGCTTGTGCTGTGCCTGGTCGACGACGGCCCGGGGCTCGATCCACGAGGCGCCAGCAGTGGGCTGGGCATCGGGCTGACCAACGTGCGGGAGCGCTTGCAGCACCTCTATGGCGAGGCGCACACCTTCCGGCTCGAGAACCGTCCTGATGGCGGACTGGAGGCAACCCTCGAGTTGCCGTGGCGGCAGGACGACGAGACCGAGCCCGAGTCGGTGGTGGTGGAGCTGCCGACCCGCGAGCGACCGCTGGCGGAGGTCACGGAATGATCCGCGCTCTGGTGGTCGACGACGAGCCCCTGGCGCGAGACGTTCTGCGCTTCTTCCTCGACGACGAGCCGGATGTTCTCCTCGTCGGCGAGTCTGCCAACGGTCGCGAGGCCGCCGCGGCGATCCGCCAGGAAGAACCCGACCTGGTGTTCCTCGATGTGCGCATGCCAGACCAAAGCGGCCTCGACGTCATCGCTGAGATCGGGCCTGAGAACATGCCAGCGGTGATCTTCGTCACCGCCTTCGACGAGCACGCGGTCGAGGCCTTCGAGCTCCACGCGGTCGATTACCTGCTCAAGCCAGTGGCCGAGGAGCGCCTGCGCCAGGCCGTCGCGCGTGCCCGTGAACGCTTCCGCCTGCGCCAGATCGAAGATGCCGCCGGCCAGC
>JBCCGX010001406.1:0-2428 GCA_039029035.1 Acidobacteriota bacterium
ACCCGATTGGGATCGTTCTGGCGCCCGACCGGGATGTTCTCGAAGTCGGCTGGGGCACCACTGTCCAACGCGTCCAAGAAGGCGTTGTAGGAGTTGGGGTTCACTTCGCCGAAGCTGTTGTGCTTGAGCGTCTTGGAGAAGCTGCCGCGGAAGTCGGCATAGAGTCCTTCGTCGCCACTCACCGGCTGCACGGCGGGGCCACTATTCGGTGGGCTGAGATAAAAAGCCGCCGCGTCGCTTCGCAGGTTGAAGGAAACTGCCCGGCGATCAGCGCGACTGAGTCCGAACACCGGGTGCTGTCCCGAGCCGCCAGAGGCCAGGGCGGCAGCAGGGAAGAGGGAGCTGGCACCGGCCACCGCCGCAGCGCTGGCGCCCACTTTGAGAACATCTCTTCGGGAAAGGCCGGGGTCGTTGGGAGAATCGTGACTCTGGGCAGACGTAGCGGGCACTTCGTGGTGTTTCTCTTGCATGTCTAACGCTCTCCTTGATGATAAGGAAAACCGTCCGAATTGTAAGGTTTAAGACAACTCGGGCGGCCTCGTCCAAGCAGTGTTCATTCAGATGCAAGAGCCGGCACTTGCGTGGCCAATTCAATTATTTGATTGACCGATATCTTTGTCAATGTGGTCTCGATTTTGGATTGGTCAATCTTTTTATTACAGTCATAAGAATTTTTTTCGGTTCGCCTGTTGGTCGATTGTCGCCGGATTGTGCTGCGCTTCTCTCTGTGCCGTCTTCCGGGGTCGGAGGCTGCCTGTAGGTTTGGTTGATAGGCATTTCCTATCTATGTGATAGGCGTGGCCTTCGGGCGCATCCGAAGGTCCTGCGATAGCATGCCGGCATGGGTGTGCGGGATTTGTCGCTGCGCGATCTGACTTATGTTGTGGCGGTGGCTGAAGAACGGCATTTCGGTCGCGCGGCCGAGCATTGCCATATCAGCCAACCCGCCTTGAGCGCCCAGGTGCGCAAGGTCGAGCGGGTGTTGGGGGCGAAGCTCTTCGAGCGCAATCGCCGCCGCGTTCTACTGACCCAGGTGGGGGAGCGGGTCGTCGACCAGGCATGGGCCGTGCTGCGAGAAGCGGATCACCTCGGTGAGCTGGCGCGCTCGGCGGGTGGGGTCCTCGTCGGGCCTTTTCGGCTCGGCTTGATTCTCACCTTGGGGCCCTATTTGCTACCTCATCTTTTGGGGCCGTTACGCGAGCTGTATCCCGACCTGGAGCTCATCTTGACCGAAGGCTTGACCGAGCAGTTGCTGGACGCTCTGCGCGGCGGTCGGCTCGATGCGGTGCTTTTTGCACCGTTACCAGACACCACCGGCTTCGAGATCGAAGTGCTGTTCTTCGAGCCATTTCTCCTGGCGACGCCACACTCGCACCCGTTGTCGACCAAGCGTCGATTGACCCTTGAGGATCTGAAGCGAGAGGAGATGGTGCTGCTCAACGACGGGCATTGTTTACGCGAGCAGACGCTGCAGTTCTGTCCCTCGCAGCGTGCCGGCAAGGAGCGCCTACAGACGGCCGGGCTCGAGACCCTGCGCCACCTGGTCGCCAGCGGTGCGGGCTACTCGCTGCTACCGAGCTTGGCGGTGCGCAAGGATCCGCAGCTATCGGATCTTCTCGTCTACCGAGCCTTCGACGGCCCGCAGCCGGGGCGCGATGTGGCCCTGTGCTGGCGCGAGGGCTCGCCGCGTCGCGTCGACCTCACCGCTCTCGCAGCCTTGGTGCGTGACTGCCTACCCGAGGGGTTACCACTGCGGTCGGGCGATGGCTTCACTGCCGCGAATAGTCGAACCGCGTGACGCTCTCTTTGCCGCCCGGCTTGTTCTTGACCAGGCTCACCGAAAGGCCGCTGCCGCCGTCCTGCAGCTCATAGATCAGCTGTGTGTCCTCGACTGCGGGATCCATGGCGAAGACAGCGCGGTTGGGGCTGAGACTCTCGAGGTGGAACTCGAGAGACTGCTCTTTCTCTTCCCAGCCCACCATGCCGGGGTTGAAGTGCTTGATCCGCATCATGGGGCCTTCGGGGCCGGACTCGATGAGCAGGAATTCGTAGAGTCGCACCTCGTCGCCGGCCAGCCAGCGAAACATTCCCATCATGGCGCCACCGCCTGCGGCGCTCCACTGCTCCTCGACGAGACCACCGCCCTTCTCGCCCTGCCAGTCGCCGACGATCCAGGCGAAATCCCCGATCGAGACATCGGCTGCGGTGGCCTTCTCCTTGGCCACGCGTGGCAGCGCGACGAGGCTGAGGAAGAGCAGGGTGAGGCATGGGGTGACAATTCGGCGTTTGAGCATGGTGTACCTCCGTCGAGTGGGCTGGATGATATCCCGTGTCTCATATAATGCCGGCTTCTCTGAGCGATTCCCGACGACGAAAGCACGCGATGCAATTCACCGACGAGCACCAGCTGATGCGCGAGTCCCTGCGT
>JBCCGX010001407.1:0-2426 GCA_039029035.1 Acidobacteriota bacterium
CGGCCAGCTCGAAGGCCGATCGCACCCCGCGGATGCTCTTCGCCTCGTTGAGCGACGGCACGGGCCCGGCGCAGGTGCTGCTCGGCGCTGGCAACGGGGCGACCGCCGCGATTCGGCAGATTCTCGATCAAGTCGGCGAAGTGCCAGCCACGACCTGGATCAAGGTCGATGTCGTGCGCGACATCGTACGCCGCGCCGAAGTGGATCCCGAGCAACCGCTCGACCTGCCTCGTAGCCTCTACGGCCTGGCGTTCGATGGGACCCTCGGTCTGGCTTTCCTGCCGGAGGAGCTGGTCGCCTACACCCTGGTGAACAGCGACCACGAGCTGCAACCACCCAACATCGCCCGGCAGCGGCGGGCCTTCGACGCCATGGAGCGGCTGGTCCAAGGGCTTGGTCGAGAGGCCATCGACCTCTTTCGCTTCTCGACGTCGAGTTACTTCGCTGAAGGCGACGAGCTCCTGCCCCTCTACCGCGGTCATCGCCGGTTCGATCAGCTGAGCCCCGAGTTGCTCCTCGAGTCGGCGCTTGCCGGCGCTCGCTACCTGATCCGCGCCACCGGCGAGGATGGCCGCTTCGACTACGCCTACCGGCCAAAGACGGACGAGTCGAACGATGACTACAACATCTTGCGCCATGCCGGCACCCTCTACTCGATGCTGGAGGTCTACGAAGTGGCGCCCGAGGCCGAGCTTTTGGCGGCAGCCGAGCGCGCTCTCGGCTACCTGCGGCGGGCGATTCGCCCGTGCGCCGTTGGCTCGGTCCAGGCAGCCTGCGTGGTGGAGAAAGATTTCGTCAAGCTCGGCGGCAACGCCCTGGCCATCGTGGCCCTGGCCAAGCACGCCGAGGTCACCGGCAACGGTCAACACCGCGCCTTGATCGACGATCTCGGTGCCTGGATCCTCGCCAGCCAGAACGAAGACGGCGAATTCACCCTCCACAAGCTGCACATGGAGCGCGATCGGCCGGAGAGCTTTGTCTCCCAGTTCTATCCCGGGGAGGCGCTACTCGCCTTGCTCCGTGGCGGCGGCTCCGCGCCGCGCTGGCTCGGTGGCGCCGCTCGGGGTGCCCACTGGCTGATCGACGTCCGCGACCGCACCGTGCCCGAGGCCCGTCTGAACCACGATCACTGGCTGCTCTATGCCCTGAACGAGTTGTACCGACGCCAGCCGAACCCGCTCTACCTGCGCCACACCCGGCGCATCACCGACGCGATCCTCGAACGTCAAAACTTGCGTCCGACCTACCCCGATTGGTCCGGTAGCACCTACCGTCCACCGCGATCGACGCCCACCGCCACGCGCTCCGAGGGGCTCGCCGCGGCCTACAGGCTGGAGCGCGATTTCGGTGATCCCCTGGCGGCCCAACGGATCCTCGGCGGATTGCTGCGCGGGATCCGCTTCCAGCTCCGGACCCAGTTTCGCCCCGAGTCGGTGCTCTATCTGCGCGATCCCCAACGCGCCCTGGGTGGCTTCCGCTACAGCCTGACCGACTACGAGATCCGCATCGACTACGTGCAGCACAACATCTCGGCGCTCCTGGCCCTGCGACGAATCCTCATCGCACAGAAGTAACCGCCTGGCGCCCCCCTACTCCTGAAAAGTCACGAGCAAAAGCTATTCGGACGTGATTCGAAGCGAAACATCAAGCCCGCAAGGCCCTTGGATGCGATGTGCAAAAACAAATCATGGGCCAAAGCGCTTCGAACGCGATTTGAACCTGAACATCGGACTCACGAGGCCTTCGGACACGAGTTGAAAAAACAAATCACGAGCAAAAGCTTTTCGGACGTGATTTACAGAAGAACACCCTGGTCGCGGCGCCTTCGAGGGTGATTTGTGGCCAAAGATCCGGGTCATACGATCTTGCACTGAGCCTCTTGGCTGCACTGCGGCGAGCGAAGTGCCTGAAGCTCTCCGGTAGGGCAAGGCAGAACTAGCCGGCAGGCCAGCACCATGATCAAATCGCGGCATGCTCTCGCGCCTCGTGACCGCCAGCCTGGCGGCGCTCGTTCTGCTCGGCTTCGGCACGTGTTCTCGCCCGCCGAAGACCATGCCCCAGCTCATCGTCATCGCCTGGGACGGGGCGGGCGACTGGGTGGTCGACAAGCTCTTGGCCGAAAGCCAGCTGCCTCACCTGGCGCGCCTCGCCGCCAGCGGAGTGGCGGCCGAGCACAGCGTCACCAGCTTCCCTTCCAAAACCGCAGTCGGCTTCGCCACGCTGTGGACAGGCTGCTGGCCCGATCGCCACGGGGTCACCGCTAACGCGGTGCTCCCGCAGCCCGCCGCGGAGCACGACCTGCTCGAGTCGACCCGCGGCTTCGCTTCGAGGGTTCTGCACGCCGAGCCCTTCTTCGTCACCGCGGCCAAGGCGGGCCGCAAGGTGGTGGTCCTCTCCTCCACCCAGTCCTATCCCCCGGAGCCCCA
>JBCCGX010001408.1:0-2425 GCA_039029035.1 Acidobacteriota bacterium
CACCGTGCGCCTGGTGGAGATCGAAGGGATCGATCGCAACACCTGCGGCGGTACCCACCTGGCCTCGACCGGCGAGATCGAGTCGATCAAGCTCCTGGGCGCCGAGGCGAAGCGCGGCGGCAGCGTCCTCACCTGGGTCGCCGGTGGCCGCGTCCGCCGTCGCCTGGGAGATTGGGAGGCGCGCGGTGCGCAACTGCGTCGCACCCTCGGGGCCGCCGACGATGAGCTGGTCGGCATCGTCGAGCTCAAGCTCGGCCAGCTGAAGCAGGCAGCGCAACGCGAGCGGGCGCTGGCCGAGCGTCTGGCGGAGGCGATCGCCGACGGTCTGGTCGCTCGGCCCGACGGGGTCGTCGAGGCCCACTTCGATGATGTCGACGCCGGCTTTCTGCAGCGCATCGCACGTCGGTTCACCGCATCGCAGCATGAAGGCATCGCCCTCCTTACCGGCTCGGGCTCCAAGGGGTGCTTCTTCGTCCTCGCGGCCGGCGGCTGTTGTCAGGCCGATCTGCAAGCCGCCGGCGGCTCGGTGGCGGCGGCCCTCGCCGCTCGCGGTGGCGGCTCGGGCAACCTCTTTCAGGGCAAAGCGGAGTCGTTGGCGCAGCGTGAGGCGGCGCTGGCGGCCCTGCGCGAGGCGGCTGCTGGGGGCTAGAGCAACTCCAGCAGCCGGTCCGGTGGCCGGCCGACGGCAGCTCGGTCGCCGAGGACTCCGATCGGCCGCTGCAAGAGCGTCGGGTGCTCCGCCATGTGGGCGATCAGCTCGTCATCGCTTTCGTTACCCGATAAGCCGAGATCAATGAACGCTCGGTCCCGCCTGCGCAGGACGTCCTTCGGTCCGACTCCGAGCTTACCCAGGACGGTGCGGATCTCCGTCGCCGAGAGGGGCTCTCGGGTGTACTCGCGGTAGTGATAATCGACTCCTTGGTCCTTGAGCAAGGCGACCGCCTTGCGACAGGTCGATCACGTGCGTTTGCAGATCAGTTCCAGCATTCGAGGCTCCTCTCGCATTGCGGTAGGCGATGGTTTCGGTACGGCGTCGCATTTTCGTTCGAAGAGAGCTGCGAAGCAAGGGCCGGAGGTGCTGGTGGGAGAGAGCAGGACGAACCCGGCTAGATTGCCCGGCGAGGGTTAGAATGGCCGTATCGTGCGATCCGCACTCCATCGGTCGGTTGGTTTCGCCCTCTGCCTGGCGGCTTGCGTTGGCAGCGCAACGGTCGTTTCGGCGCAGGCGCTCGAGATCCGCGGGCGAGTGCTCGATCGAGATCACGAGGGCGTACCGGGGGCGGCCATCGAGCTGCAGGTCTTGCTGCCGGCGCACCAGCTTGCCGAACGCCAGCTGGCCGGTGAGGAGCCCGAGGTCACCCGTCGGACCCGCAGTGACGCCGATGGCGAGTTTATCCTCGTGGCGCCGGCGGCCGGCTTCTGGAAGGTCTTGGTGCAGCACGGGGAGTCTCTGCCGGCGAGCTTCGATCTCAGCCCTCTGCTCGGCGAGCGGCGATTGCCGGATCTGGTTTTGCAGCATCGGTCGGAGCTGGTCGCGCGGTTGCTGCCCGAGGTGCCGCCAGGGGAGGAAGGTATGGCCTCCGGCGAGACGCCGGATGCCGAGCCACTGGTCGACTCTTCAGGCGAGAGCTTGCCGAGCACTGAGGTCGAGCTGATAGTGCGCGGCTGGTCGGAAGCCTGGCAGGCCTCGGCCGCCGAGGGTTGGTGGCCCGCCGACCGCCGGGTACTCACCCGGACTGACGGTTTCGTCGGCCTGCCCTGCGCCAGTGACGAGAAAGTCAGCGTTGCCGCGCGCCTGCCCGGCGGCTTTGTCTACGCCACGGCCCGCTGCGACGCCGGCTGGCTCGAGCTGCGGCGCGTCCCCCTACGCCGCGGCCGGGTGGTACAGGCGAACGGCGCGGTGGCGGCCGGAGTCCAAGGCTTTGTCCGCTGGCCCTTCGTCGCGTTCGGCGCGAGCGATGCGGAGGGGTACCTGCGCGGTCCGTTCGACTGGTCGGGCTCGGTGCCGGTCGCCTTCGCCGATGTACAGGCCTTCTATGGCGAGGCGCGTCTCGTTCCGCCCGGTCTGGCCGAGCCACCGACGGGCGCGACGGCAGAGTCTCTGCCCGACAGAGCCGGCGAGCCCATTCTGGAGCTGCCCCCGATGGTACACCTCAGCGGCCAGGTGATCGATACGGCCGATGAGAGGCCGCTCCCTGGCGCCTGGCTGTGGGTCGGCCGCGGCGTCCATTCGTTCCATCAGGCGGGCCGTGGCGGCGCCTTCACCATGTCCGTGCCGGAAACTGAGGCGGCGACCCTACGTTGTGGCGCGCCGGGTTATCTGACCATCGCCTACGGCCCCTTCGCCGAAGACATGGCCGACCTCGAGGCGCGCCTGACCCCAGCGGTGTCTCTGCCCGGCCGGGTGGTCGATGGTGATGGCGAA
>JBCCGX010001409.1:0-2421 GCA_039029035.1 Acidobacteriota bacterium
CGCTCACCTGGCGGACTCGCGGCGCGGGCCTTTCTTGCGCACCGGCGACCTGGGTTTTCTCCACGGTGAAGAGCTCTTCGTCACCGGGCGTCTCAAGGACCTCATCATTCTGCGCGGGCGCAATCACTATCCGCAGGACTTCGAGCGGACCGCGGAAGCTTGTCATGCCGATCTGCAGCCGGGCGGCAGCGCAGCGGTGGCCGTGGATGCACCGGCGGGCGAGCGCTTGGTACTAATCCTCGAGCTCGAGCGTCGCCGGCAAGCGCGGGTTGATATCGAAGAGGTGGTCGGCGCCGTGCGGCAAGCGATCGCCGAAGAGCACCAAGCACAGGTCCATGACGTGGTACTGATCCGCGCAGGCACCCTGCCGCGGACGTCGAGTGGTAAAGTCCGCCGCCGCGCTTGTGCGGCGGCCTACGTCGCCGGGGAGCTGGCCGTGGTCGGATCGAGCGGCGTATCAGGGGAGAGGGAGACCGCGCCCGCTCTCGTCTTCGAGCGCGCTGCTTTCGAGGCCTTAGACCCGATGGCGCGCGAGCGTTGGATCCTGGACTTTCTGTGCCAGCGGGTGGTCGCGGCGGCCGGCCTTGATCCATCGCGCCTCGACCCCCAGCAGCCCTTGACCGCAGCCGGCTTTGACTCCTTGATGACCGTCGAGCTGGCCAACGACCTGCAGACGACCTTGAGGGTCGGCCTGCCGCTCGATCAGCTGCTGGCCGACAAGAGTCTTGCTGAGCTGAGTCGCGACCTCATCGCACGGCTGGCGGAAGATGACACCGAGGCGTCGATCGACTCGATACCGTCGCAGACGGTCGAGGGACTTGACCTGGAGGCACCGCTCAGCCACGGTCAGCAGGCCCTCTGGCTGCTGCAGCGCCTGGCACCCGACAGCGCGGCCTACCATGTGACCTTCGCTGCCCGCCTGCGGGGACCGGTCGACTCCGGCGCTCTGCGGCGCGTGGCCGAAGGCTGGCTCGCCCGCCACCCCGGCTTGCGGGCGACGTTCCATTTGCGCGACGGGCAGCCCTACCAGCGTTTCGATGCCGGCCTCGACTTTGCCGCTGTCGACGCCGCCTTGTGGAGCCGCCGGCAGCTCGACGAGGGGCTGCTGACCGAGGCCGAGCGGCCGTTCGATCTCGGCGCCGGCCCTCTGCTGCGGCTGCACCTTTTTCGCCGTGCGGTCGGTGAGATCGTCATGCTACTCGTGGTGCACCATGCAGTGGCCGACTTCGGATCCCTGCAAGAGCTGCTCGTAGAGCTTGCCGAAACCTACGCTTCGCAGGCCGCCGACCCGACGGGTGACCAAACACCCGCCGTGTCGCTGCCTCCGCCGTTGCACTACGCCGACTATGTCCGATGGCAGCAGAACCGGGTGTCGGGTCCGCACGGTGAGCGTATGTGGCGCTACTGGGAGTCTGCGTTGGCCGATGCCGAGACGGTGTTGGAGCTGCCGACCGATCGACCTCGCCCACCCACCTTGAGTTACCGCGGCGCCGGGCTGCCCTACCGGGTCGAGGAAGAGGCCGCTAAGCGTCTCGAAACGCTGGGTCGCCAGCACGGTGCGACGCCCTACATGGTCCTGTTGGCCGTGTTTCAAGTGCTTCTCGGTCGCACCACAGGCCGGCAAGATCTGCTGGTGGGCTCACCGCTGGCCGGGCGCGGTCACCGTGATCTGGCGCAGCTGGTGGGCTACCTGGTGAATCCTTTGCCGATCCGTGGCGATCTCCGCAGTGGATCGCAGCCTCGCACACCCACGTTCGTCGAGGTGCTCGATCGCCTGCGCCACCGGGTCGCCGGCGCCCTGGCCCACCAGGACTATCCGGCCCCGCTGTTGGTCGAGCAGCTAGCGCCCGAACGCGAGGCCAATCGCAATCCTCTCTTCCAGGTGTTGTTTACCCTAGAACAGCCGCGCGGCGAGCTCGGAGATGACTTCGCCGGCTTCATGCTCGGCCAAGTCGGCTCGCGGATGGCCCTCGGTGGGCTGGAGATGGAATCGGTCGCGCTCGAACGCCGCTGGTCGCAATTCGATCTCGCCCTGCGCCTGGTCCGGAGCGGTACCCAGCTGGTGGGTGAGTGGATTTTCTCCACTGATCTGTTCGACGCGGTGACCTTGGCGCGCATGGCGGAGCACTACTCGCAGTTGCTCGCCACCTTCAGCGCCCAGCCGCAGCAGCGCATCGGTGATGCCTCTCTGCTGCCTCGGGCCGAGCGCCATCAACTGGTGTGCGAATGGAACGCTGGCGGCTTCGATCCGGGGGCGCAGGGCACCACAATCGGGGTGCCAGGCACTCAGTCGACCCTCGATCGTCTGATCGCAGCCCAGGCCGCGGCGACACCGGAGGGGGTCGCCCTGGTGGTCGGCGACGCTCGGTTGAGCTATGCCGAGCTCGATGCCCGAGCGGGCGCCTTGGCTCGGCGGCTCGA
>JBCCGX010001410.1:0-2412 GCA_039029035.1 Acidobacteriota bacterium
CTCCTGCCAGTAGTGGCGGTCGAGGAAGACCATCGGGCTGACCAGCTGGAAGGTGCCGTAGTGGTTCTGAGCGGCGTCCTGAAAGACCTCCTGGATCGTTCCCGCACTGCCGGGCGCGTAGATCACTCCGTGTTTGGCGATAGCGAGCAGACCGTCTTCACGCAGACTGTTGGAGAAGTACTTGGCGATGTGAGTAGCGAAGAGGTTGGGCGGCTCGTGACCGTAGAACCATGTCGGGATTCCCAGGCTGTCGACCGGATCAGGAAACGCAGCGCGAACCTCCAGGGCGGTATCGAGCCACTCGGGATCTTTGTAGCTCGGCGCCCGGGCGAGGATGCGCAAGGCTTCGTCCAGTGCCGTCTCGTCGCGCCGTGCCAGCCACGCACCGAGGGTGCACGCTTCCATGGCCCCTGGGCCGCCCCCCGAGGCCATCAGGATGCGCGGGTCGTGCCCGGCCAACCGGTGAGCGATCTGTGCCACCTTGCGGTAGTCGGCATCGGTGCGCTGCATCGAATGGCCGCCCATGATGGCGACGACGTGGCGCTCGCCGCCTTCACCCTCGCCGTGCAGCAGGTCGGCCAGTGCGTCGTCGATCGCGTGATCGTGCAGGCGTTGCGCCAGGGTCTCGATCACCGGGATCGGTCCCGGCTGCTTGCGGCGGTGGTCGAAGTGGGCGTAGATCCGCTGGTCCCGGCAGTCCTTCTGGCTCGCCGGGTCGCCCGGTACGTAGCCCTCCATCAGCTCGTCGACGGTGTAGAGCGTGGGGCGGTAGCAGCGGTAGGGCAGATCAGGCAGACGGGGGAAGATCAGACCGCCGGTTTCGAGGATGTGGCGGGCAGCGGCATCTTCGAACTTGCAGCCGAGAAAGACAGCATCCGTACAGGGGCCGGCGAGCACGGCGGTGCTCTCCTGCCGCAAGTCGAGACCTTGGACCACCGTGTGGCCCAGGCCGCCGGACCGTGCTTGTTGGCGAAAGCTTTCGATAGAGTCGAGCTCGATATGCATGCGGCGGAGTATGGCATATGAAGACGATCGTCCTGGCGTCCCACAACCCGGTCAAGGCTCGTGCCTGCGAGAACGGCTTTCGCCGGATGTTCCCGGCCGAGGAGCTGGTGGTCCAGCAGATGCATGTGCCCTCCGGTGTGGCCGATCAGCCGGTCACGGATGCCGAAACTCTGCAAGGAGCGGAGAATCGTGCCGCCGGCGCGGCGCAGCGCCACCCGCAAGCCGACTACTGGGTCGGCATCGAAGGCGGGATCGAAGACGAAGGCGCGGGCGGCGCGATGACCGGCTTCGCCTGGATCGTCGTCCGCTCGCCCGCCGGCCTGGGCAAGAGCCGCACCGGCACGGTGCAACTGCCGCCCGAAGTGGCTCGCCTGGTACGCCAAGGCAAAGAGCTCGGCGAGGCCGACGACATCGTCTTTGGCCGCAGCAACTCCAAGCAAGCCGAGGGCGCCTGCGGCCTGCTGACCCATGGCGCGGTTGACCGCACCGCCCTCTATGAGCAGTCGGTGGTCCTGGCGTTGGTGTCGTTTCGTAATCCCGAACTCTACAAACCCGCCTGACCTGTCACAAACGCGGCTCCTGGATCGTCAGAGTAGCGAGGGGATCGCCCCCCGCCGACTCGAAGATTCAAACGAAAGGAGCTCGCTCATGCTCGCCACGTTGGTTGAACGAACGATCGTCCGTCAGGAGAGAGACTTCGGACAGAAGATGGACTACCTGCGCGACATCGCCGGCGCGTCCCTTGTCGGCTTCGCCAAGTACGCCCTGTTCATCCCCATGTCCCGCCATCGGACCGCCGTTGCGGCGGACGTTGCCGCCGTCGCCTGGATCGTTGCCATGCAGCACGAAGACTGCGGACCGTGCCTACAAATCACCGTCGATCACGCCCTGGCCGAGGGGGTCGATCCGCAGCTCGTCCGCGCCACCCTGGCCGGTGATCTCAACGCCCTCGCGACGCCTCTACCCGAGGTCTACCGCTACGCTGAGGCGGTGGTCACCCAGGATCCCAAAGCAACAGCCCTGGCAGAGAGGCTCGAAGACTTGTTGGGTAAGAAGGTCCTGGTCGACCTGGCCCTCGGCATCGCCAGCGCACGAGTATTCCCAACCCTCAAGCGCGCTTTGGGCCACGCTCGCAGCTGCTCACTAGTGCAGGTCCGAGTGTAGGCTCGGGCGATGGACACCACGGCCAGTGCCGCGACCTTCGCCCAGCATCGTCCCTACTTGACGGCGATCGCTTATCGCATGCTCGGCTCTCTCACCGAGGCTGAGGACATGGTGCAGGAGGCGTTCCTGCGCTGGCTCGAAGCGCCACACGACGCACTGCGCTCCGCCAGGGCCTGGCTCACCACCGTGATCACCCGACTGTGCATCGACCACCTGCGCTCAGCCCGGGTGCAGCGCGAAGAG
>JBCCGX010001411.1:0-2410 GCA_039029035.1 Acidobacteriota bacterium
CGACGCCAGCGCTACGATCGATCGTCTCTCGCAATGGCTCCGCCAGGGCCACGACCAATCGTTGATCTTTCTCCACTTCGGCGTACCCCACGCCCCCTACCTGCTGAACGGCGACGGCACCCAGTACTCCCTGGCCGGGAGTTACGGCATGCCCGGCTGGATTCCGAAGGAGCATCGCTGGAGCCCGGAGGCACCGTTCTATACCACCCAGGCCTTCCAGCGTTATCTGCTGCAAACGATGTATGTCGACCAGCTGCTCGGCCGCCTCATGGACAGTCTGGAAGACAGCGGCCTGTTCCAGGCCAGCACCCTGGTGGTCACCGCTGATCATGGCGTCGCTTTTACCCCCGGCGAGAAACGCCGCGCGTTGCAGTTCGACCCGGCGGTGGTCGGCGCCAATAACGCAGTGCCGCTGCTGTGGAAGTCCGCCGGCCAAACAACTGCCCATCGCGAGACCCGCAACATCGAGCTGATCGACGTCCTGCCGACTCTGCTCGACGAGTTGGGAAGCGGGGCGGACGTCAGCGGGATGGATGGTCGACCGGTCTCCCAGCCGCCACGGGAGGTGAAACGCTTCGCCGGCCAGGACTACGCCAAAGACGTCTGGCCCGAGGTGCTGGAAACCAGCCGCGCGAGGCACCGTGCGATCCGAATCGCCGAAAGCCGCGAGGGCTCGTACTTCGTGCGACCGGCAAAGTATGCCGATCTCATCGGCCAGCCGATCGACAGCGCCACGCCGAGCGAACAGACCGTCGAGCTCGTCAATCCGCTGGTTCTCGACGAGCTGAAGCGGGTCGACATGGCCTCCTCTTTCCGACCCAACCTGATCGAGGGCACGCTGGCAGCGGACAGCACGGTCGAGGTTGTGGGAATCGCGATCAACGGACTCCTGGCCGATGTCGTCGAAGTCTTCGTCGACGACACCGGCCTGCGTCGGTTCCTTTCCGTCTTCGATCCTGCCACCCTCGAGCCGGGGGACAATCCGATCGACTTCGTTGCCGTGAGCCCGGTCGCGCCTGAAGCCGCCGCAACCGGAGAGGCGGCTCTCCAGCGGCTACGCCACTCCGGCGACACCTTCCGTCTGATCGACGGAGTCCTGTCCAACGCCGAAGGCAAGCCTTTGCAACGCGATCAAGAGCGGCTGGTCGGCGCCTTCGACGGCTTCGATCATCGCATCCCGGGTGTGCTGCAGATCCACGGGTGGCTAGCGGACCGCACAACGTGGACTCCTCCTCAGGCCTATCTGGTGGTCTACCAGGATCAGCAGCACCAATCGCGCCCATCCCGACCGCGGCCAGACCTGACGAGCATCAGCGAGGGCCTCGTGCATGCCGGCTTCTCGACCGCCGTCCGCTTGCAAGGAGAGCACTTCCAGCGCGACAATCTCCGAATGTTCGTCATCTTCGACGGCGAGACCTACGCCGAGATGAAGAACATCGAGGGGATGCAGTAGCTTCGTAGGAAGACTGTACATCGAAGCAGACAGTACGTCGAAGAAAGATAGTACGCCGGAGGGATCGTGCCCCAACCCGTTCTCGAATCTACGGGCTTTTGCCCGACTTGCGACCAGCAGGTGCGCTTCATTGCCGCACAAGATTGGCTGCGCGATCACTTCTTGTGCTCGAGATGCGGCTCGATTCCACGGGAACGCGCCCTCATGCACGTCATCGAGACCTACTACCCCAACTACCGGGACCTGGTCATCCACGAATCATCGCCCGGTGCCCGTGGCGCCAGCGTCAAGCTGCAGAGCAACTGCCCGCACTACGTGGCGACCCAATTCGATCCCGCGCTAGCGCGTGGGGTGCACGACGAAAAGCGCGGCTTTCGCAACGAAGATCTCGAACAACAGACCTTCGCTGACGCGTCGTTCGACCTGGTAGTAACCCAGGACGTCTTCGAGCATCTCTTCGACCCGTCCCGGGCTTTTGCCGAAGTGGCCAGGACCCTCAAGCCGGGTGGGGCCCATATCTTCACCACGCCGCTGGTCAACAAGCAGCGACCCTCAGAGCGTTGCAGCGAGCGCCTGCCGGACGACACCATCCGCCACCTCAAACCGCCGGAGTATCACGGCAATCCGATCGACGACTCCGGCTCTCTGGTGACCTTCAACTGGGGCTACGACATCGCCCACCGGATTTACCAGGACTCACGCCTGGTGACCTCGATCGTTCACCTCGACAACCTCGAGCTCGGGATCCGCGCCGAGTACATCGAGGTGCTGGTGAGCATGAAGCGAGCCTAGGTCCGGCGCATGCGATAGAGCCGACGCTCTGAGCCGCGGATGGGCTCGCTGGCCTCGATGGCGAAGCATTGGCTGAAGGCAGCTTCGAAACCCTCGCGGGTGTAGTCGGGGAAGATATCTTCGCGGCTGGCCAGGAGGCGCCGCACTTGCGAGTCGACCTTCGGC
>JBCCGX010001412.1:0-2401 GCA_039029035.1 Acidobacteriota bacterium
ACCGTGCGCGACCTGACCCGGCGCCAGCAGCAGCTCGCCAAGATCAACCGGCTGGCGGTCCACGAGGCCGTCGCAGCGGGCGATCTCTTCGCCGCGGCCCGCCAGATCACCGAGGAGGCGACCGACCTTCTCGGGGTCGAAGGAGCCAGTATCTGGCAGCGGTCCGGCGAGCCCGGCAAGCTGCGATGCCTGGCGAAGTTCGACCGATCGAGGCGCGCCCACTCCTCCGATTCGACCGTACAGCTGGAGACCTCATCCTCGGCCTACGAGACTTTGTCTTCCGGCCTGCCGATCATCGAGCACGACCTTGCCGAACCGCAGGGTGGCGAGGCTCCGCGAGCGGCCGGCGAGGTGACCTCACGGCTCCGAGTACCGATCCGCGTTTCCGGCGAGCTCGTAGGCCTGGCGCGGTTCGACCACGTCGGCCCGCCGAGGATCTGGCAGGCCGACGAGATCAACTTCGCCTGTGAAGCGGCCTTCCTGGTCGTCCAAACGATCTCGCGCCGTGATCGCCGATTGATGGATGTCTTGCAGGCGAAGAATGCCGAGCTCGAGGCAAGGTCCACCGAGTTGGAAAGCTTCACCTATGCCGTCTCCCACGACCTCAAGAGCCCACTCTTCACCATCAAGGGCTTCCTGGGTGCTCTAGAGCGCGACATCGCCGAGGGCAACCAGGAGCGCATCGCGCGCGACATCGGGCGCATCCACTCAGCGGCTGGCACGATGCAGCTGCTGCTCGACGAGTTGCTGGAGCTGACTCAGATCGGCCGCGTCGAGATCGCGCCGGTGGCTGTGCCGCTGAGCGATCTCGCGCACGAGGCGATCGAGCTGTTGAGCCGTCAGATCAGCGAGCGCGGAGTCCATATCAACATCGCAGCAGACCTACCGATCGCTTATGGCGACCGGCTCCGTCTGCTGCAGATGCTGCAGAATCTGATCGAGAACGCGGTCAAGTTCATGGGGGACCAGGTCGATCCCCAAATCGAGATCGCGCGACGCGACGAGGGTTCGGAGACCGTCTGTGTCGTACGCGACAACGGCCAGGGAATCGCCCCACGCTATTGCGAGAAGATCTTCGGTCTGTTCGAGCGCCTCGATGCGGACAGTCCGGGCACTGGCATCGGCCTGGCCATCGTGGCGCGCATCGTCAACCTGCACGATGGCAGGATCTGGGCCGAATCAGAGGGCCCCGGGCGTGGCAGCAGCTTCTGCTTCGCCCTCCCCTGGAAGAGCTGAGCCGACACCGCGTTGAGCTCAGTCACCAGGTCCGCAGGCCGGCCCCTGGAAGACCTCGCCAGAGGTCGTCCGCACGCGGCTCGCCGGGGCCAGATCGATCCGCGTCGCCTGATCGACAAACACATCGACTCGAGCCACATAGGCGGGCCAGAGCGGGCGGCGGAAGGCGAAGAGCGAAAGCGGTGAATCGTCACCATCCATCTCTAGGACCAGCGATTGGATCGGCCCGCCGGGCTCGCCGAGGCTCGCCGGGAGATCCCTCAGAGCCTGCCGCCACCAGAGCTCGACGCCGTCCAGAGCGTCGACGTCGGTGATCGCGGCAGCGATCGTTGGTTGACGATCCCGCCAATCGACGGCCGCCAGCAGGAGCGGCTCGGCCAGCAAGGCTCGAGCCGTCCAGCGGGTAGGGTCAGCTGCAGCGGCGTCTTCGAGCGTCAAGTGAAACGGCGCCATCGCCCCCAGGGGGCTCAATCGGCAAGCGCGCTGCAAGGCCTCGCTGGCCCAGGCCTCACCGGCCTGCTGGCCGTGCAGCCCCGCCGCCAGCCACAGGGGCGCCAGGCCGCGAGCCGCCTCGGCTGCGGCCAGCGCGCGCCGCGCCACCGCAGGCTCCCCGAGCCCGTTGTCGGCTTCCAGCCAGGCGAGGCGAGCCTGATAGAGCGGGAAGGCCGGGTCGAGCTCGACCGCCCGCCGGAGATGGTGGATCTGTTGGGCGTGATCGAGGCCACTCATCGCCCGGTCATACGCCAGGTGGGCCCGATCGAGCGGGAGAACAAACACCCCGATCACGCAGGCTGCGACGATGGCTGCGATCCGTGGTCCGACCGACCTCGGCTCCGGCGGCGATCGCTGCTCCGCCGCCAGGATCGCCCCGAGCGCAACCACCACCGCCAAGGGCAGAGCACTGACCGCTAACGACAGCCCCGTCGTGCTCATCACCCCAAGCGCCGCCAGGCCGAGGAGAGCGCAACGGCGTAAATCGGGATCGGCCGCTTCAGACCTCCTGCTGCGTAGGAAGACAACAGCGAGGCCGAGACCCAGCAACAGACCCCTCCACCCGACCTCGTAGGCCACTTGGAGCGACCAGCAGTGCAGATCGGCGACCACCTGATCCGGTGGATGCACACCGGGGATGGGGCGCAAGTGCTCACTGATCGTCCAGCTCGCG
>JBCCGX010001413.1:0-2398 GCA_039029035.1 Acidobacteriota bacterium
AAGGCACTCCCATTGGCGCGCGACAAAGTCTTTATCAGCTACAGCCACGCGGACAAGAGCTGGCTCGATCGCCTCAAGACGATGCTGCAGCCCTTGGTTCGTGGGGGAGCGATCGAGCTGTGGGACGATACGACGATTCGTGCCGGGGCCAATTGGCGTGAAGAGATCGAGCACGGGCTTGCCGCTGCTCGCGTCGCGGTCTTGTTGGTGAGCGCCGAGTTCCTCGCTTCAGAGTTCATTGCCGAGAAGGAGCTTCCGCCTCTGCTGCAGGCGGCAGAGAAGGAGGGCATCACGATTCTCTGGGTCTACCTGAGCCCGTGCCTCTATGAGGAGACCCCGATCGAGGCTTACCAGGCGGCGCATGACGTGCGCCACTCGCTGGTCGAATTGCAGCGGCCGCAGCAAGAGCTGGCTTTGCGCCAGATCGGCCAGAGGATCCGCCAGGCCTTTGCGATGATGCCCGCGAGCGAGACAGCGCTGCAAGCGCCGCGAGGAGTCGACGACGCTGGGCCAAGCGCTCCAACAACGACACAAAGTCAAGCCCAAGATCAAGTGCAGTCCGAGCCGATCGAGCGGGTGCCGGCGCCCGCCATGCCTGCCCCGAGTCCCATCGCTACTCTCGATGACTTCAAGGCCGTCTTGAAACATCGAGGGTTCCAGCCGGATGCCGACAACGAGAGCCTCTACCGGCATCCGCAGAGGCAAGGCTTGCGTCTGCGCATCCGGCGTTGGCTCGTTCGACTGGAGGAGCGAGCAGCGAAGAAATGGCGCCTGATTCGCGCTTACCGCAACCCGAACGAGCTCGCCAAATCCCTGGAGCACCTCGCCGAGACCGGGCCTTTCGGCCCGACCAGGGCCCTGTCCGTTTTACGCTCCTACCGATCGTCCGCCGGTCTCGACATTGCGCCCGACATTCCACAACAAAAAGAACAGAACGGACGGCGGACCTGTCGAGTACCGAAGAACGAGGACACGCTGGCGTTGATCGACTGTACTGTTTGGGGGTCCGCGAAGGACTGTTGGATCTTCTCGAGTCGGGGTCTGTACAGTCACATGGGGACCGTCCACCGGAAGATTTCCTACCAGGATTTAGCGAGTCAGCCTGGAAAGTTCCAGATTGTGGGTCCCGAGATCCGACTCGGCGACGGCCTCCAGCTGTCCCTGTTCTGTAGCTCCTTCCCGACGGCGAACGCGGTCGCTCTGTTGGAGGACTTGCGGGCCCTGGTGCGACTGGCCGATCATCCAGTCGCTGGAGACGATTGAAACGACCCGACACGCCTCAACCGAAGGCCGCCACCAGCTCCGCCGCGGCGTCGATTCGTAGGCGTCGGCTGACCACCCGAGATTCGCTGGCGTTGGCCAGGGCCTTGAGGCTTTCGATGGCGTCGTGCAGCAGGTCGGTGCGGACGCATTCGGTGCCGTCGCGCAGCTCGCCGGGCAAGGAGCTGCCGAGGCGGGTTTCGATAGCGCCGGCGATAGCGGCGAGGCGGGCGTCGATTGTTCGCAGCTCGTCGGCGGTCTGACGCAGGGCTCGTTGGGCGGCGGCGACACTCAGGGGTTGGACCGGCTCTACGATCTTCGGCATGTCGATCTCCTGTGCTGAGGGGTGGATGGGCGCCTCGGGCGCCGCTTCTAAGGAGTTGATCGACAGCGTTCGGGCAAACCGGCAACCCGGAACGAAGATTACTCAGGCTCAATGCGGAGAGGTCCGGTAGGAACCGTCGGACAAACGAAAAAGTAGGGGCAGCGCGGGCAAGTGAAGGGATCCGGCTGGGCGGGATACTGCCCCTGGGCCATGGCTTCCAGGTAGGAGTCGCTCTTGACCAGGCGGGATTCGATCTTCTCCAGCGACAGGTTGATCGGCGTCTTCTTGCGATCGGTCAGATGGAGGACATCGAGCTCGAAGCCGTCCATGCCATAGCGCAGGCGGGCGGCGGTCTCGAACAGGCCGTAGATCGTGTCGTCGCCTCGGAAGCCGCCACGCCGGCCGGTGCGGATGACCCGCAGCAGCTTGCGGTCGTCGGGCAAGCGGGCGGCGAGGTCGGGCTCGGCGACGACCCGGCCGGCGGGCAGGGTGACCTCCAGGGGCTCGGTCTCTTCGAGGGTGACCCCCTGGTGGGTCTCGGTGAGGTTGCCGACCAGGTTCTCGGCCAGCGAGCGGTACTGTTTCTCGAACGCATGCCCTTTCGGGCCACCACGCTGCCACGCTTCGTCGAGCTGGGCAAGGGCCTCGTCGTTGGCCGGGAAGGGGCCGGGTGGACGGGCCTTGAGCCAGTCGAGCACTTCGTAGATCGAGCGATGGGTCTTGACGAAGGCGCCGGCTCGGGTCGAGCCTGGCAGGCCGAACAGGCGACCATAGAAGAAGCGGCGGGGACAGCGTTCGTAGGCCGCGAGGTCG
>JBCCGX010001414.1:0-2397 GCA_039029035.1 Acidobacteriota bacterium
GCGAATCTCGTCGAGCACCTCGAGACGGTCCTCGGCTGGAGCGCGGCGCCGGCCGACGTGATGAGTGGCTACGGGGTGAACGGTAACGTCGCCAACGGCAGCTTCGAGGAGGTGGCGCCCTTCGGCGGCTGGGGTTGGCGCTACTTCGACGACGCCGGCGTCAGCCGGGTGCACGATCCAGCCACGGCGTATGACGGCGAGAACTTTCTGCGCCTGGCAGGCGGTGCCGCAACGCACCAGAACATCCCGGCGAGCGACGGCGAGACCTTCACCGTCAATGTCTGGGCCCGCGGTGCCATGGCCGGCGACGAGCTCCACATCACGATGGATTTCCGCGACCAGGGGGCCGGCGCCGGCCCCTCGACGCCCCTGCAGACTGCGACCGCAACCCAGGTGCTCTCAACCGAGTGGCAACGCTATGCGATGACCGCCACCGCGCCGATCGGAACGCCTGACCCGGTCTTCCACACGCGAGTGACCTTCACCGCCGATGCGGGTGCCGTCGTCGATCTCGACGCCGTGGTCTACCCGGATCTGTTCGCCGATGGCTTCGAGTCGGCCGACGTCGCACGCTGGTCGTCGGTGGTGCCGTGAAGGCCTCGCCGGAGCGACAGGCGGTGAATTTCCGGCAGGGTCCTACCCCGCCCGCTCGAGCACTGACAGGTCGGCGCCCTGTCGGTTGGCGCGGGTGACGACCCTATCGTAGACGTCGTCGCGCCCGGTTTCCCGCGCTGCGATGGCCAGCAGAAGGAGGCGCTCGGTGCCGCCGCTCCACATGGCCTTACGCAGCAGCTTGAAGGCGCGCTCGAAGTCACCCTCCCGGATCGCCAAGCGAGCTTCCAGGTTTTTCGCGATCGCGCCGAGAGACGTGCGCGAGGCGTTCCCTACCGTCTTCCGCAAGCTTTCGAAGATGGCCCGAGCCTCGGCGGTGCGCCCCTGGTCGAGATACAAACGGGCCAGCTGTAGACGCACTCCCGCGTCGAGTCGCTCGCCCTTCCGTTGGATGTCTTTCGGCTTCGAGGTCTGGCTGTAGCTCGGGCCGTCGAAGATCGACGCATCCAGGGCCTGGCGATAGACCGCTTCGGCGGCGGCCAGCTCCCCTCCGGCCGCCAGGGCCAGGCCCTGGTAGTAGAACATCCGTTTGGGAAAACGCTTCTCGTTGTAGAACTGACCGAACACCTCCACGTCGCGGTCGAGCCACAGTTCCTTGGGCTCGTAGTCGAGCTCGAAACGAAATTCGCTGGACTCGCCGCTCAGTACCAACTGTCCTTTGACCAGACCGTTACCGGTGACCCGCGGGTCGTGGCCGAGCTTCTTCTCCGCCTTGAGCTGCGGACTATCAGGGTTGAACACCGCGATCTGGACCGGGACGACCAGCTTCGAATCACTCATTTCAGCCTGATCCAGCCGCTGGCGCGCGATATCGAAGCCGCCGTCGTCGCGCTCGACGACCTCGTGCCGATAGCGGTAGGGCGAGCGCTGCTGTGCGGCCCCCTCCACCAGCCATTTGCCCTCTGCCGTGGGCGAGAACTCATAGCGGTAGTACACGTCCGGCAGGCCCGTGCCGTAGATAAATTGCTCTGCGAAGCCGCTGAGATCGCCACCCGAGATGCGGCCGATCAGATCGACGAAGGTCTCGGTGGAGATCTGCCGAAAAGAGACCGCCGCGATCATGTGGCGCAGGATCTCGACGAACACCTTTTCGCCGTAGGCGCGGGCCAGCATGTCCACCACCACCGCACCCTTCTTGTAGACGATGGCCTGGTAAGCCGAGAACGATCGGCTCGATTGCAGACGCTCGCCCAGCACCAGAGGTCCGATCGACTCCACCGTGCGACCGCCGTTCAGCGTCGCGGTCAAGGCTTCCTGCCAGCCGCTCGTCGGGCCGACGAAGAGCGGTCCCGCGGTGTTTAGGCGGTGGCGCGCATAGAGCATGGCGCTGTAGTTGGCCATCGCCTCGCTGATCCACTGGTCGCGGTAGCTTTGCCAGGCCACCTGGTGCCCCCACCATTGATGGGCGACTTCGTGGGCGACGACCGTGCGGCGATCCTCGAAACCGAGCAACACGGTCCAGATGCTGGTATCCAGCATGTTGGCGGAGGCCAGGGTCATAAAGCCGAACAGGCTCTGCGAGAAGCCCCGATCGACGCTCACCACCGTGAGCTCGTCCAGAGGATAGGGGCCGAACACTTTCTCGAAGTAGGCCAGCGAGTCGACCACCGTCGCCAGCAGCTCCTCGCGGCTCTTCTTGTTGATCCGCTTGCTGAGGGTGACGTCGATCGCCAGCGTGACATCGACGTCCCCGGCCCGGCCGGTCCAGGTCTGAAACTTGCCGACCTCGAAACTGTAGGCGAGGGTCGGATGGTCGATGACGCGGCGCTCGAAACGCCGGCCGCC
>JBCCGX010001415.1:0-2381 GCA_039029035.1 Acidobacteriota bacterium
CCTACCTTGATCCTGAACCGGATTCCTATCTCTACGATCTGAAGAAGGAAGTGCTCGACTACCTGGCCAAGGGCAAGAAGATCCAGGCGATCCAATTCGTCATCCGATCGACCGGCTGGGATCTTGTCGAATCCAAGAAATACGTCGAGCGGTTCCAGTAGCCGTCGAAGCTTCAGTTCGTTGGCCCATTCGCTGCCGACTGTTCGATGGCCTCGATGAACATCGATCTCGGGGCCAGGGCGCCCGGCACGGCGGCGCTGTGCTCGGCCTGGAAGATGACGTCGAGCGCCTGACCCGGGGCGATATCTTGCGGGATGGCAAGGGTGAAGCGGTGGATCTCCGACCCTGTGGCGGGCACGGTAGTCACCACCTCGGTGCCATCCGAGGGTGAAGGGATCGAGACCGTGAGCTCCTGGGGATAAAGCGAAGGTAGCTCGGTGATTCGCCGGACGGCGATCTGTAGGCTGCGCGAGCCGGCCCGTTTGCGGATCAAGATTGTCGTGGCGCCTGACATCCGCCCGTCGCGAAGATCCAGCGGACCAGCATGCTGGAACCTGGCTCCGGACGCCGGGCGGAAATCTTCGGGAACGTGCTCTGCAGTGCTCTCGTCCAGGAGATCGTCAAAACGGTCACGCCAGTCGACCCCTGGCGGCGGCCCGCGATGCAGAGGAAGGTCGGAATCGTCGCCGGCGAGCGGCAGGACCGGCCAGCCTGCCAGCTCGGCCAGGCCTTGGTAGACCATACGTCCGTACAGCGCGTTGCCGGTTGGCGAGGCGTGGCTGAAGGGCGGCGGATTCTGCCACTCGCCGAGAGAGAACCGAATCGGCAAGATCAGGTAGGGCGCCTCGATGCCCGCCTCCGCGATGAATCGATGCGGCACGGCAGCAGCTTGCCAATGGCCGACGAAGAAGAGCAAGAGTGGCACGCCGGCTCGACGAAGGCGCAGCTCGCTGGCTCGCACCTTGGAGAAACTGTGGCGCCAGCGTGCCAGGTAGCGGTAGGAGTTGAAGTAGGTCGTCAGGTAGGTGATGTTGTGGGGCTCGCCGAAGGCGTCGCGCTGGACTCCGAAGCGGCTCAAGGAGCCGTTGGGCAGCACGCTGGCCATGCTGTGGTTGTCGTTGGCGGTCGGACAGAGAATCACGAAGTCCGGCTGCAGACGGTCGAAGTGGTACCACAGGGCGGCCACTTCGGCATGGGTGTTGTAGCCCGGTAGGGCGAGTGTCCAGGCTTCGATCGCCTGGTCGAGCCCAGCGTGATCGTTGGCCAGACCCTCGAACCTCTTGGGGAAAGATTCTTCTTCCTTCACCCCGAGGCCGAAGGTCCAGGAGTCGCCGACGAAGAGCACGCGAAAGGTCCCCGGCTTCTTCTCCGCTGGTCCGGTGCGATAGCCCAAGGCGTTGGTGGTGAAGGTATCGTTCCAGGCCGACACCTCTTGGGCGCGCTTCAGGGTGTAAGCGATCTGTGGCTCGTACCAGGCGGCCGCAAAGGTTCCAGGACTGGCCGCCAGCACCTCGTCGACCAAGCGTTGCCGATCTTCGGCCGAGAGCAGGCTGATCTCGGCCCTTCGAGTGGCGGCCCGATGCCAGCCCCAGGCGCAGATCAGGGCCGCTGTCAGGCCGATCGTGGCCAGGATCAACAAGGCGCGAAGAATTCGCTCGTCGGCGGCTTGGCTCGGCATCGTCCTCGGCTCGAAGCGGCCGCCTTGCTGGCCAGCCGCCTCACGTCTTCATGGTACCGCGCGTAGGGGTGTTTTCGGGCAACGCTCGTCGTCGTTCTCACTCGGTGCGGGGACGTGTCGTCGATTCGGGGTTGACATCTAAGGCAGCTTGCCTTATTTTCTTTTCAGGCAGCTTGCCTTAGACGCCTCCACAACCAGGAGACGTCTTTCCAACCAGGAGAACTCGACCGTGGCATGGACTCCGAGAGATATCACCCAGACCGAGCTCGAGCTCTTGCGTGCCCTGTGGCAGCTCGGGCCGTCGCCGATCCGTGAAATCACGGATCGGTTGTACCCCGAAGGTGGGCACTCACACTACGCCACGGTGCAGAGCTTGCTCGGACGCCTCGAAGCCAAGGGCTTCGTGGACCGAGAGAAGCAAGGCCGACGCAACATTTTCACCGCCCGGTTGAGCCGGGGGGATCTCGTTGCTCGCCGTTTACGTGAGACGGCGGACAACCTATGCGGCGGCTCGCTCAAGCCCTTGCTTTCACCTCTCGTATCCCACCTCGCCGATACCGGTGAGCTCGATGAGAAAGACCTCGAGGCTTTGAGTCGATTGGTCGAGCGTCTCGACACCCAGGAGTGATCTGAGGGGGCCACGATGGAACGTCTGATCGAGATCGCTCTGGCCAATGCAACAGCCGCCTGTTGCCTGGCACTC
>JBCCGX010001416.1:0-2377 GCA_039029035.1 Acidobacteriota bacterium
CCGGACGCTCCCCCTTTCGGATAATTCGCCGTACCCCGCGGCAGGCTCAGGTAGGCCACGCGCTCGCCGCCCGGGGCGATGTGGGCACAACAATGCTGGCGGTTGTCACCGTCCGGCGTCAGCTGGCGCGGCGGTGAGCCGTCGAGATCGCGCAGCCACAATCGCCAGTCGCCGGTGCGGTTCGACTCCCACACCACGTAACCCTCGCCCGGCGCCTCCGTCGCCACCAGCTCGGCGTCGCCCGGGGCGGGCTGCGGGGTGGCTTGGGGCGGCGGATCGCCGCAGGCTAGGAGCGACACCAGGCAGGTCGAGAGCAGCAATGTCGAATAGTTCGGGAGCACGATGGACCGTCGGGAGGGAGGGGTTGGGTGGGGTAGGGATCGCGTCATGGGTGCGAGGTCTCTCGCAGGACGCTTAGGTTCTCACATCGGGAGTGTTCGGTGGAAGACAGGTGACCTCGGTCGCTGCTCCGGAGACTCTGGGGTACCTGTCGTCTCACTACCGGCGTCGCGCCGGATGCCTGGGGTAATCGCCGGGGCGTCTTCGGGGCGAAGACAGACTCCGTCGGCGCTATGCCCCATCACCCTCGGAGCGACTCCACAGGCGTTCTGCAAATTGCACAACGCCTGCGGAGTCCCCTCGCGGGCGGCCTGGCGGAGACCCAGAGCCTCTGTTCGGCCCGAAGGGATGAAGTTGGAACGAGAGCCTCCACCGACCGCGCGGTCGGTCTTGACGAAACGAACCCCACGCGTCGGGATCGACCCGCCCAGGGCTATCCTTCCGGAGATGGTCCACCGACCCAGCCGCGGGCCACCGGAAGGAGAAACCCATGGCCGCCAAACTGTCCAAGGAAGTCACCGATCGCATCCGTTCCAGCCTCGCCGTCCGCGCCGCCCTGCGCGAGCAAGGCCCCGGCGTCGCCGAGGCGATGCAGAACCTCGTCGCGCCCCACCTCGGGGTCGACGATCCCGCCCCCAGCTTCGCCGTCCAACTCAGCGCTTACCGCAAGCTGCTGCGCGGCGCCACCGATCGCCTCGACGCTGCCGACCATGCGATCTACGAGCGCAACCTCGAGCGCGATCGTCTGCGCCAGACCCGAGACCAGCAATTCCGTCGCCTCGATCGTCAGATCCTCGGCCTGCGCCGCAGCTTGCGCGGCCTTTACCTGGCACCCCGCTTCGGCCGGCTCGGCCTGGCGCAGCCCAACCCCCGCCATCCCGCCGCTCTCACCCGCCAGGCCGATCTGATCAGCGATCTCGTCGCCGAAGCCGACCTGGAGCAGACGCTCGGCGAGCCGAGCTTCGAGCCACCCTTCGATCCTCGCCCCCATGGCCTACAGATCCGCCAGACGAGCGACGATCTCAGGGCCACCCTCGGCGATCTCGACGCCAACCAGCGCCAGCTCGACCTGCAGCTCGCCGCCAAGCGCCAGGCCATGGCGGCCTACGATCGCACCTTCCTCCACGTCGCCCGCGCCTTTGAAGAGCTCTGCCGCTTCTCCGGCAACGACGACCTCGCCGACAAAGTCCGCCCGTCGACCCGCCGGCCGGGCCGGACGCATCGAGAGTTGGAAGAGGCGGTGGGTGGGGCTGGCGAGGCAGACTCGCGATCAGAGTCCTCGGGCACGCCGTCGATCCGTTTCGATCAGCGCGAGATCATGGCGGTGGAGGAGCGACCTCCAGCTCAGGATGCAGCCGCGAGCGATGCCCTTACGCCGCAGAAACGAGAGTTGACGGAGGCTTCATCCATCCAGAAGCAGAATCGACTCCGTTCGGATCGTCGAAGCCGCGATCGATCGGTTGAGAACGATCCAGCCCCAAAGGGGCGGCAGCCCTTAGCCCGGGGCGCCAGCCCCGGGTCAGGAGCGGCCGACGATCCGTAGCTCCGAAGGAGCGACAGCGGCTTGTGCTGAAGCGGTTGCCGGTATGATTCACACATGATCTGCCATCGTCTCTTGTCCAACCGGAGGCTTACTCTCTTGCTCTTATCCTGCGGAGGCAACGCCACATGACCGAGCTCGGATCGAACGACCGCCCTGTCGTGATGATCAGCAGCACCACGCTGGACCTTCCAGACCATCGCAAGAAGGTCTTCGACGCCTGCCTGCGGCTCAGCCTCTGGCCAGAGGGGATGGAGCAGCTGCCGGCCAGCTCCGACGACGCCATCGCGGTATCCCTCGAGCTCGTTGACAAAGCCGACATCTACCTCGGTGTCTTCGCCCATCGCTACGGCCACGTCCCGAAGATACTCTGTTCCACGTCAAGCCTTTTCTTGAAGTCCGGGATAGAACTTCACGCCGTCGAAATTGGCGCGGTTTTTGAGCATGCCATAGATCGCATGCAGGAGCTTTCGCATGACCGCGACCTTGGCCTGCATC
>JBCCGX010001417.1:0-2372 GCA_039029035.1 Acidobacteriota bacterium
CTCACCCTCCAACCCACCGACAATCAGGTCCTGGGCAGCAAACGGAAGGATCGGGCTGAACAGCAGGAACCAACGCGGGTAGTAGGTGCGCCGAGTCCACACGGCGAAACCGAAGAAGATCGTAAAGATACCGAACGGGAGATAGGCCGTCAGCCGCAGCGCGTCGTTGGCCTGCACCGCCAGGTCGACCGCCGCGCCGGGAGGCAGCCCGAGCGCGGCCGCATTCTTGGCCGAAGTCGCGATCGCCACATAGGCTCCGTGCACGACGCCATAGGCGATCATCACCGCCACAAAAGACAAGAACACCGTCCGCCGCAGCCACGCTGCCGCGGGCTGCAGCGCGAAGTAGATCTGGCCGGACCCGAGAACGTAGAGCCAAGCTGCAACCAGCGCACAAACCGCGCTGGCAATGATCCGCTCCGGCGCCGCGCGCGACATATTGGCGACGAAATCCAGGCTAGCCCCCTCGAAGTAGAACAGCATGTCCCCGGCGATCAACACGACGCCACCCAGGACACCCGCCAGCCCGAGCCACAGCGCCGTCCGGCGTGATATCGCACCGGGATGATCGGGCTGTAACCTGAGGCGGCGGTCATCGAATCTATTGCTCGTTGCGCTCAGCTCAGCCAAGGGAACCTCCAGTTTTGCGCGAAGACCAGGCACGCCGAGCCTACCGGAATGCTGCTCGACGTGGGCCACTGGCGCCCCGGAGCCCGGCCGCCGGCTACAACCAGGGAATGACTCGTCGACAGCCTCAAACGACTCCGGCAAACAGTTCCGGTCAACTTCTTTCAGGCCTTCGGGTCACATTGCTAGGAAAGCGAATTTCAACGACAATCGAGGTCTGTGGTGATCATGGGAGGTTGATTGGAAACTGCTAAACAATTCTTCGCCCACACCCTTCCCGGTCGACCGCCAAGCGACTGGGAGCCGCTGCGCGACCACCTAGAGGCCGTCGCTGCGCGCGCAGCAGAGTTCGGCGAGCAGATCGGTGCACGCGAGTGGGCCGAGCTCGCCGGACTCTGGCACGACTTGGGCAAATACTCCCTCGCTCTTCAAGAGTACTTACGAACGGCGGTAGCGCCGGACCCGCACATCGCCGACTTGGAAGACGAGACTTCAGAGGCCGCGGGCAGCAGGCCGAGCCGCAGCGGCGCCCGCGTCGACCACTCGAGCGCGGGAGCCCAACACGCTGCCGGTGCCGATCCGGTTTTCGGTCAGCTTCTAGCCTACGTCATCGCCGGCCACCACAGTGGGCTGCTCGACTGGCTAGGCGACGGCGCCTGCCTGAGCAATCGGCTGGGGAAAGCTATCGAGCCCTGGACAGACGCTCCGGCCGACCTCCTCGACCGGCCGCTGCCCGACCCACCGCAGCCCCTCCGGCTGGCTTTGGGCCAGGGCGGCAAGAAGCGCGCCTTCGCCGTCGCGTTCTTCACTCGCATGCTCTTCTCTTGCCTGATCGATGCGGATTTCCTGGAAACCGAGCGCTTCATGAGCTCGGAGCGGGCCGCGTCCCGCCCTGCCTGGCCCGAGGACATCCTCGCCAGGATGGAGCAGGCCCTGGATGCACATGTTGCCGGATTCACCCCTGACCCGACACCGGTCAACCACCAACGAACACGAGTCCGCGAAGCGTGCCTCACCGCCGCCGAGCTCGAGCCGGGCTTGTTCTCGCTGACCGTGCCGACCGGCGGCGGCAAGACGCTCTCTTCCGTCGCTTTCGCCCTGCGCCACGCACGCTTAAAGAGCCTCGATCGGGTGATCTATGTCGCTCCGTTCACCACCATCATCGAGCAGAATGCCGATTCCTTTCGCCAGGCGCTCGCCACGCTATCCGAAGCCGGACTGCCTGATCCGGTCGTCGAGCACCACAGCAACCTCGAAACCGGCAAGGAGACGGTGCTCAGCCGACTAGCGAGCGAGAACTGGGCTGCTCCCCTCGTCGTCACCACCTCGGTTCAGTTCTACGAGTCGCTCTTTGCCAACCGGACCTCTCGCTGCCGCAAGCTGCACAACCTCGCGCGATCGGTGATCGTGCTGGACGAGGCGCAGGCGCTGCCGGTCGACCTGCTAGCACCCTGTTTGCGCGCCCTGGATGAGCTCACCCGGGCCTACGGTGCCAGCGTCGTGCTGTGCACCGCCACCCAGCCCGCCGTCCAGCAGCGTGACGGCTTTCCGATCGGCCTCAGCGGCGTGCGCGAGATCATCGACGATCCGCCGCGACTCTACGAAGCCCTGCGGCGGGTGGAGTTGCGCGACATCGGGCTGCAAGACGACGAGGCCCTCGCCCAGCGCCTGCGGCGCGCGGAGCAAGTCTTGTGCGTCGTCAACACCCGCGGACATGCCCGCGCCCTGTTCGAGAAACTCGGTGC
>JBCCGX010001418.1:0-2368 GCA_039029035.1 Acidobacteriota bacterium
GACGAAGCTGCTGGGCCGCGAACAATGCCAGCGGCACCGTGTGGACGACCCAGCCCGTAGAGCCGAAGCGCTCGGCGACTTCTGGGATCTCAGTGGCAGGATCGAGCTCCGAGACGGCTAGGAGTTGATCGCGCACTCGCGTGTCCGGAAGATCGCGCACGACCCGCCGGGTCAAAAGCTCTCGGCTGGAATCACCGTCGGCGAGGATCTCGCGCATCGCGAGCAAGACCGCAAGCGCTCCGACATACGCTTCGTCATTGTGGTGCGTGATGCGACACACATCGCGGATGAGGACCCGATCCTCGGCCGAAGTAGGGTCGCAGAAGAACGCCAAGGGCGCGATCCGCATGGCCGCGCCGTTACCAGCCGACTTCTCACCTTTGCGGCCGGCCAGTGCCCAATGCGAGCCCGCCGCCAGGCTGTTCAGGGCTTGGTAGGTACTGGCCCCTATGCCCGACAGACGCCTGGCTCGAAACCATTCCAGAAACGTCGCCGCAATCGCCTCCGGATCAACCGCGCCGCGGTTTCGGATGGCCTCGCAGGTGGCGAGGCTCAGCTGGGTGTCGTCAGAAAGACACCAGGCACCGCCCGAATACGGATTGATCGGCGCCGGCTGGTTCTCGTGCGGCCCGCCCATGGCATCGCCAATCGCCCCGCCGACGAGACAACCGACGATTTGGTCCCTTTGCATCCTCTACGAGGCTCAGGCATCAGGCATGGCGAGCACGTCGGCCAGGCGGTCGATGTCTTCCGGCGTGTTGTAGATCGCCGGCGAGACCCGGATACGGTTGCCGTGCAGGGTGACGCCTACCTTGGCTTCTCTGAGCCGGGTCTTCAACACGTCGTTCCGAGCACCGAGGAAGGTGACGATCGGTGACTTCTCGTGATCCGGCGAGATACATGGATAGCGCTCCGCATCGACCTTGCTGAGCAGGCGTTGATTCAGCGCGACGCTGTGGGCAAGCAGTGTCTCGAGGCCGACGCGGTGGATGAAACGGAGCCCGCGATGTAGCGCACAGAAGCCCAGGTAGCTGATATGGCCGGGTTGATAACGGCGGGCGTCGGTCGGCGCACGGTACCGATACGGAGCCGCTTCCGGGTCGGGCTCTGCGGCCCAGGGCGCATAGTTGTGGTGTGCGCTGCCTGGGAAGAGGCGATCGGGCAGCACAGTGCCTTGGTGCTCGTCCCGCACGTAGAAGAACCCGGCGCCATGCACGCCGAAGAGCCACTTATACCCGGAGCAAGCGGCGAAGTCGATCCCGAGCTGGCGCACGTCCATCGGCATGATGCCGGCCGCTTGAATGATGTCGGCGTAGACCAGGGCTCCTTTAGCGTGGGCCATCTCGGCCAGCTCTGCCATGGCCTCGATCCGACCGTTGATGTTGCTCACCAAGGTCAAGGCGACGAGCGCGGTGCGGTCGTCGATCGCGGCTCGCATCGCATCTAGATCGACCTCCCAGTCGGCGCTACGGACGATCCGTACATCGAGGCCGGACTGCTGCAGCCCGATCAGATTGTGCAGGGATCCGGCGTAGTGGTAATCGTTGGTCACCACATTGCCCCCGGATCGTAGGCCTGGAAGACCTTCGAGGACGATCTGCTCACCCGCCTTGGTGCATTGCACCAGGGCGATCTCCGACGACTTGGCGCCGATCAAACGGCCGAAATCCCCCCGGATGTGATCGAGCATGTCGTAGAAGCCATCCTGGCGGCCCTCGCCGGCGCCGTAGCGGCAGAACTCTTCGTACTGCTGGAGGCCCTCCGCGGCAAAGGTGGCGAGGGGCGTTCCGCGAGCGGCATTGAGGTAGACCTCGTGCTCCAGGCGCGGGAACAGCGTGCGGCGATGGGTGACGGTTCTGGTGCCGGAGGTCGATGGGGACGCTTCAGCCCTCGGCGCGCCGACCGCTCCCAAGGCCGCGGCGCCAGCGACTAGGAATTCTCGTCTGTCCATTGTCGCCTCCTTCTCGCGGGATCGCTCCTTGTGACCCTATCGCTACCGATTCTTGATCATTATGACCGCAGAAATCCGAAAACAGCCTGCTCTTGGTCTTTCTGACCGCTCTGTACGATCTCGGGCTTTGCAGCATAACGTCCAAGTTCAACTATCCCGTTATTGGACGGTGGTAAGCACTGCTCCGGACGGAAAAGTACGGCGATGGGGATCTGCCCCCAGCGCTCCGGAGCGATTCTCGCGGTCGTGGGGATTCTCCATTGAGCTTTCTGACCCTCCGGAGCAGATGTGGGGATTCCCCGTTTAGCTTTCTGACCCTTCGGAGCGAAGGTGGAGATCTCCCAGTCACGAGACAGTTGGACTCGGACGTTATTTATCTCGAGTGTCGTCGACGCTACGGGAGCGCCTTCGCACCTA
>JBCCGX010001419.1:0-2360 GCA_039029035.1 Acidobacteriota bacterium
ATGACGGACACGAAGACGAAGCGCCCATCGGTCGAGGAGCTCATTCAGCTGTGGCAGCTCGTGCCCATGGAAACCGAGAACGTGCTGTTCGCGCAAACCTATGTGTCACCGAAAATCGGTGCTGACGGCAAAGTACTCTCGACAGCGATCATTGCACTTCTGACGGACGCTCCGCAGTCCTTCTCGGATATGCATCGGTTACCGACCGACGAGATCTGGCATTTCTATCTCGGTGATGCCATAGAGCTCCTGTTGCTCGATCCAAACGGCGTGGATGAGATCGTGATCTTGGGACCCGACGTCCTGCAGGGCGAGAGAATTCAGTATGTCGTGCCTGCCGGTGTTTGGATGGGCGCTCGCTTGCGGCCCGGCGGGACGTTTGGTGTGTTTGGCAACACCATGGCGCCGGGCTATTCGTTGGACGACTTCGAAGGCGGGATCGCAGAAGAGTTGGCGCTTCAATGGCCCCAACGAGCGGATTTGATCCGTGCACTGACCCGGCCGGCGGCACCGCCCCAATCGTCCTAAGCCTCCTCCTCGGTGCCGGCTCCGGAAGGCCGCGCGAATTTTTTCGCGCTACTGATCAAAGCGCAGCGCCGATCTCGCGTGACGAAGAGGAGGGAGACCGAGGTGAGCTCGCGCGTCGCCTCGGGAGCCCGCTACCCGCTGTCACGGAGGGGTCGATCGACATCGACCTCTTCAACCAATCCATCCCACGGAGGCATCGAAAAATGAAGAGAACTCTCATCCTGGCCGCCCTACTCCTGGTCTCGGTCGGAGCGTCGCTCGCTATCGAAGCGGGGCCGGGTGCTGAGCTGCGCGGCACCACCACCTGTACCCACTCGCACGATGAATACAACGCCTACGGCGGTTGGGTCGGGCGCTACGACTGCACCACGAGCACCGGCCGTACCTATTGCGGCTATGGCCCGGCGCAGAGCGAGCCACCGGCCATCGAGCCCTGATCGCCGGAACGCCTGCCCCTCAAAGGCCTGAACAGACCCTCCTGGGGCTGAGGCCGGCCTCCTGTGAGGCTGGCCTCAATCTAGGCCGGCATGCCTACCAGCGGCTGACCTCGAAGCGAACGGTGATCTTCTCCAGGTGGTCCACCGGCTCACCTTCGAACTTCGCCGGGCCGAATCGCGGCAGGCGGCGCAGCCACTCGAGGCTGGTATAGAGGATGATCGGATGTAAGTGGGTGCTAATGACCACGGGATGCTGAAACTGCCCCGTCTCGTCAATCAATATCTCCACATGGAAGTCGCCCGAGCCTTCGAGCGCGGCGCCGGTGTTGTTCACCACCTCCGGTATGGAGTGCATCTCCGGTCGCACCGGGCTGGTCAACCGCGGCCCGCCGGGATAGCTCTCTGGCACCACGAAGGGCGGGGGCACTTCGCCCAAGGCGCGTAGCGGGTGCTCGTACAGCAGCTTCGCTGCCTCGCCGTAAGGCGTGAGGTCGCGCTGGCGCACGCGGAAGCTCAGGTTCTGGGCCAGGTGCCAGTGCCAGACCGCCTCGTCGCGCCGGCCGAGGTTGGCTTCGGCGATGGCCCGGGCGACCACCAGGTCGGTGAGCATCGAGCGAATCTCCCGGCCGCGCCACATACGCCCGACCACGATCTCAGTCAGTGTGGTGGCATACCGGAGACCGGCCTTCCACTTGCCACGGAGCAACATCGACTCGACCTTCTCCAGCTCCTCCTGGACCTTGGCGGGACGGACATCGCCTTCGAGGGTGCTGCTCAGGCGCTGGGCTTCGGCAGTTCCGACTGCTAGAAAAATCGACAGAGCAATGAACTTCGGACAGAGTCGCATGGCTCCATTGTGCCATGCCCGATGGCGCGATGCGCTGACGCCCCTGTGCCCACGGCCGGAGGAGGCTTGGCACGCGCGAAGGCTCCTGCAGAGCCGGATGGCTCGCTCCTTGCGCGGCTCGAAGACCGTTCATTCCTCGCCGGAAGAGGATTGCAGCCGGTCAAAAGGTCGCCGGACCCGCCAAGAACACAATTGGAGGCCTGCGAATCTTCTTCTGGCCAGCCAGGAGAGGAAAAGTGCCCTGCAAAACGTGTCCTGAGCAGCTTTGAACACCTTTCGACACCTGCAAATTGTCTTCTGGCGGCGCTTTGAGCCGCCTTGCCGAGTCCTGCTGACGGAGAATTCGACCATTGAGTACCGCCATCGCGAGGTCACTGCATGCAATAACGAGATAACTCCTCTTAGGTGGTGTGGTGCAGTTGTGGAATCGCCGCGCAACGCAATGGGCTACCGCGCCCGCCGCATCGAGACGAGATCATGCTCAAACTGGGGCTCCACCCAAACGTCGTCGGTTTACGCGGCGTCTGGATGCTGCGCAGCGTCGTTTC
>JBCCGX010001420.1:0-2360 GCA_039029035.1 Acidobacteriota bacterium
TAGCGTCGCTGTGGATCACTGGCTAGCGAGCTGTCGGCGAACTGCCGCCAGCGCGCTATCGATCCCCGCGAAGTAGTCTTCGGCCCGTGGTGGAGCGACAACTTGGGGCGAATGGGTCAAACGCTGATCGCCAGCGCCGCCCTTCTGCCAGAACACCGTGGGAATCGCGACTTCGATGGCTGAGTGCTCGAGGCGATGGAATCGGGCATCACCGAATTGGTTTGGGGCGCCACCGGTCCCTTCACCGATCAAAACAACGTTGGATCGTTTCTCCAGATCGGTGATGAAATTGCCTGCTGCGGAGAAGGTCCCGCGGCCGATCAAGGCGAATAGCTCGCCCCTGGCATTCGCCGCGCTCTGCGAGAGGAGCTCCAGCAGCGGCTGATAGGTTCGATTGTTACCGCCGCTGTTATCGCGAACGTCGATCACGACTGGGGCCGACGGCTGCTGACGCATCAGCTGCCGCAAGTCGCCGACGAATCGAGAGAATCTCTCTCCGTTGGGCCCACGTCGTTCGACCAGGTTGTACTTGGCGTAGAGGACTCCATCGTCCAGCCTGGTCGCTCGAAAGGGGCGTGTGTCCGTGCCCGGCAAAAGAGTGTAGGTCGCGAAGCGACGCAAGAACTCCGTCGGCGTCACGCAGTGAATCGCTCGTCGGATCGTTGCACCGGAAGCCAACTCGACCTCCACTTCCACGGCATCGGTGGAAGCCGTGTGGTCAAGGGCCTGCAGAAGGTCGGGAATCGCAGAGTATGTCCCAACGTAGCGCAACAACCCGGGCGGTCCATCACGCGCGATCAAGGGCGCTATCGAGGCTCTGACCCGAGCTGTTGTGCTGCGGCCCAATCGCAAGACACGAGCGCCGACCAGATCTCGGTGTGGCTCCACCGCGTCGACGACGAAGAGCCCCTCTTCGAACTCGTAGAGCTTGATCTCGAGGAGGGAAAACCCCAGCGCCGGCTGCAGCGGCCAGATCATCGTGTGGCCGTTGCGGCCGCCTCGGCTCGGCAGCGCTGCCAGGCGGATCAGCTCGACACGGATCCGTCTGCCGTTCCACTCTTCGACGCCCTCGACGAACCCAACCACAGCCGCATTGAAGTCGTCCTCGGACACCGTGGCAAAGAGGTCGACGTGCTTCTCACGCAGGAGTTGGGCGAGCTGTCGGCCATCTTGCCGCCACTGCGCTTTCGTCAGGACTCCAGGCTCAGCGCCGGTTGCTCGAACAGCGCCGAGCAAAACCAGCAACCCGAGGCAGCTCAGAATGTTCACACCTTTGGATACGACCCACCGATGAGGTTAGTTACATCCGGGCTCGGACCGGCGCCGAGCCCCCACTCGGACGACCCTCCGTAGTCGTCCCAGTACTTTCGTCTGCAGCCTTACTTGCCGGTCAAGGCGCGGATCTCGTCGTCCTTGCCAGTCAGTTGCCAGCGGATCAGCGACATCGGGATGACACCCAGGTCGTCCAGGTCGGCAAAGAAACCGGACAGGGTGAAGTTATCGCCGAGCTGCCGCCGGCGCTCGGCCAGCAGGCGCTCGATCAGGTATTTGCCGGTGATGTAGCTCGTGCCGTAGCCCGGCTGGCGTAGGTAGAGCTGCTGCTCGAAGCCGAGGAGGTCAAGGTCTTCGCGCATCCAGCCGCGCGGCGTCCAGTCGACGTGGAAGTCGCGCGCCTCCTTCAGGGTGAGCTCGTTCGCATGGACATAGAGCGAGCCGAGGCCACGGGCGGCGCGCTGGGCGACCATGATCCAGACGATCTCGCGCACCCGTGGATTGTCGTCGTACAGGCCGGCGTGCATCATCATCTCTTCGATGCCGGTGGCCAGGCCTTCGGAGCGGCTGTCGAAGATGTTGTAGAGCAGCGGACCGCGGCGGATCGGGCTGGGGTGCGGCTCGGCCTCCATCCGCGCCAGGTCCCACCAATGGTAGAAGTGGGTCCACAAGGTCATCGGCTCCAGGTGGATCGCTCGGCGGAAGAAGTTGCGCGACTCTTCCGGCACGAAGCGGCCGATGCGGGCCCGCAGGGCCGGATCCATGTAGTCGCGGATCGGCAAGATGTCGTTGTCCTTCAGGAAGGCGAGGTACTTAGTGACGGCATCGTTGGCCCGGCGGTCGTACTCCTCCGGACTGGCGATCGCTACCAGCGGGGGCAGATCGCGGTTGCGGTGCTCCTCCAGCACCAGCGAGGCATGGGCGCGATCGAGCTCACGTTTGAGCAGGCGGACTTCGTCGTCCCAAGTGAGCGGCACCAGATGAACATTCTGCAGGTACCAGGTGTAGTTCGCCTTACCGATGCCGGAAGGCTCGGTCTTGGAGGGCGCTTGCTCTTCGAGCCAGACGACAAACGACTCCGAGGCCGA
>JBCCGX010001421.1:0-2355 GCA_039029035.1 Acidobacteriota bacterium
GAGACCAGACGCTCCATCTTGTCGAGCGACATCGGATGGTGCATCTTGACCGCCGCCTGGCAGGCCAGGCTGGCGGCGAGGGAATCGAGCAACTGACGCCTCAGGCTCTCGCCGTCGAGATCGCCCGAGGAGGTCGCCAGGTTTTGCAGCAGCGCCTCGGCTTCGTCGATCGAGAGCACGGTGGGAATCGCCGTCAGGGCGATCGAGTTGCCCGACATCGACGCCAGGCTGAAGCCGCACGGCTCGAGCGCCGGCGCCAGCTCTTCGAGACGCAAAGCTTCGGACAGGCCGAGCTCGAGCAGCATCGGTGTCAGCAGCGCCTGGCTGGCGGCGCTCTCGCTGTGTAGGGACCGCCGCACACGCTCGTACAACAAGCGCTCGTGGGCCACGTGCTGGTCGATCAGGTAGAGGCCATCGGGACCCTCGAGCAGGATCATCGTGCCCTTGTACTGACCGAGGATACGGAACGGACGCTGCTCGCCGGAGCGGCCGGACAACGGCACCATACGCGGCTCTTCGGGCTTCCAAGTCGGCTGGGCGATGCGGCCGGCGGCCGGCTCTGAATGGTAGGGCGCCAGCGGCTCACGGATCTCGGCCGGTGCGCCGATCGCTGCCCCGGTCCCTACAGCCGGCGTCCCTGCGACCGGCGCCCCTGAGCCCGGAGCCGCAGCCAACGGCTGCTCCGACGACGGCCCACCGGGCAACGGGCGCCAGGGTTCTTGGCCTCCCGAGGGCGCAATGCGCTGGCTGCCCAAACCCTCCCAGGCCGCCGGCACCGCCGGCAGCGAGCGGGGCTCCTTGAGCGGCGCTGGCTCTTCACCCCGCGCCAGGGCCAGGGTGGTGCGCAGGGCCTCCGACACCCGCTCGACGAAGGCACGGCTGCGGAACCGGACTTCCGCCTTCTGCGGATGCACGTTGACGTCGACCTCCTGCGGCTCGAGATCGAGGAACAGGAAGAGCGCCGGGTAGTCGTCCGACTTCCACTCCTCGCGCACCGCCTTGTAGAAGCTCGCCAGAATCGCCCGATCGCGCACCAGCCGGCGATTGACGAAAATGAACAGGCGCCGGCCGCGGGTGGTGTCCTGGTTGCCGACGAAGCCGGCGATGGCATCGTTCTCGGTGATGAACTCGAGCGGGATCTCCACCAGGTTGCTCGCCAGGACGCCGCCGAAGACCTGCTGGATACGCTCACGGAGGCCGGCACCATCATCGCGGGTCGGCAGGGTCTGGATCAGCGCCCGACCCTCGTGGCGTACGGTGAAGCGCAGCTCGGGATGAGCCAGAGCGTAGCCCTGGGCCACTTCGAGGCAACGGCGCAGCTCGGTTTGGGGCTGCTTGAGGAACTTGCGCCGCGCCGGCACATTGAAGAACAGCGAGGCCACCTCGAGGCGGGTGCCCCGCGGGTGGGCGATGGGCTCGGCCCGCTTCACCCGGCTGCCCTCGATACGCACCAGGTGGCCGTCGCCGGGCTCGGTGGCGGTGCGCAACTCGACCCGGGCGACGGCGGCGATCGACGCCAGGGCCTCGCCCCGAAAACCGAGGGTCGAGACCTGCTCGAGATCGTCGAAGACGGCGATCTTGCTCGTCGCGTGGCGATCGAAGGCGAGCAGGGCGTCGTCGGCGTCCATGCCCTTGCCATCGTCGGTCACCACCACCCGCCGCTTACCACCGACCTCGAGATCGACCGCGATATCCCGCGCCCCGGCGTCGATGGAATTCTCAACCAGCTCCTTGACGATCGAAGCCGGGCGCTCGACCACTTCACCGGCGGCGATCTGGCTGATCAGCCGATCTTCGAGAATGTGGATGCTGGCCATAGGAAAGCGAGAGTCTATGCGATAACGGAGACCCGGCAGCCATCAGGCCTGGGATAAAAATTCCAGGCGACGGACTCTCGCCCCGCTGGGGCTCACCGCGCCCCGTAGGGGCGCAGGAACGTAGCCCGGGATTTCAATCCCGGGCACGAGAGCGCCGAGGGGTGAATCGCCCTCGGGAGACCCAGCGTCGAGCGTTCCCTACAGCAACCGCCGCCGCCGGACCGTCTTCTTCTTCGGCAGCTCGACGTAGGGCTCGATCCCTTCGACCGTGCAGCGCGGCATCTTGATGTCCAGATCGAGCTCGATGTCACGCACCATCAACTTGTCCTGCCAGGTGCCGATTGTCGAGACGACGCCGGCGGCGGTGCCGCGCGCCGTCCGACCGGCGCGGTGGACATAATCCTCGGTCTGCTCCGGCAGGCCGTAGTTGATGACGTGCTGGATGCGCGGCACATCGATGCCGCGTGCTGCGACGTCGGTGGCCACCAAGATCCGCACCTGGCCCTCGCGAAAGGCCTTGAGAGCCTTGACCCGCTGC
>JBCCGX010001422.1:0-2355 GCA_039029035.1 Acidobacteriota bacterium
GGCGATCTGGTGAATCGCGGACCCCGTTCGCTCGAGGTGCTGCGCTGGGTGCGGCAGATGGACGAGCGACTGGGCGAGCGCCTGCGGGTGGTGCTGGGCAATCACGATTTGCATCTTCTGGCCTTCTACGATGGCTATGCGACACCCCATCGCAAAGACACCCTGGACGAGGTGCTCGGGGCGTCGGATGCCGGGGAACTGGTCGCCTGGGTGGCCCGTCGGCCGTTGATCGTTCACCAGGGCGACTTCGTGCTGGTGCATGCCGGGCTGCTACCGCAGTGGACGGTGGAGATCGCCGCAGAGCAGGCGCGCGACCTGGAACCCCTGCTGCGGGATCCGGCGCGGCGGCGTCCTCTGCTGGACCGCTCACCGGAGGCGCGGCAGGATCCGCAGTGGGCAGCGCGCCGCGCGGCGCTGAAGGTTTTCACGGGTCTGCGCACCTGCACCGTGGAAGGTGAGCCTTGCAAGTTCAAGGGGCCGCCGGAGTCGGCCCCGCCGGGCTGCTTGCCGTGGTTCGAAGTGCCCGGTCGACGCAGTGCCGAGCAGACCGTCGTGTTCGGCCATTGGGCGGCGATGGGCCTGCGCATCGAGCCGACGGCTCTGGCGCTCGACAGCGGAGTGGTTTGGGGGCATCGCCTGTCGGCGCTCAGGCTCGAAGACAGGGCTCTCTGGCAACAGCCGACTCTCGACAGTCCGTTGCCTTGAGGGCGCTTTTCGACACTTCCGTTTCGGTCTCGAATCTTCCGTTTCGGTCCCAAAAGCAGTACAATCAGACCACCCTGTGGAGCCCGACCCCGCGACGCTTCTGACGAGCGTGTCGCCCCGTGTCGTTCCTGGCCCACGTCCTCTCGAACAGGTTCGGCTGTCGCCGAATCAACAGGAGCCTTTTTTTGAGCTCGAAGCCCGAAATTACCGATGACATGCTGCTGGTGGAGAGGTCGCCGGTGTATGGCGACGAGACGTCCTCCGCGGCTCGGTCCGGCGATGGCGCCCTGATCTTCACCATCCACGATGGTGCGCAGATCCCCCGCCACCTGTTCGGCGAGCGCAGCGAGGAGGTTCTCAGCCGGCCGGAAGTCGAAGCGGCTTTCGTGCACGAGCGCGATTGGGGGGCCAACCTCGTCGCCCGTCATCTGGCGCGGGAGATCGACGCGTCGAGCTTTGTGCGCATCAACCTGGCACGGGTGGTGATGGACTTCGGGCGTTTCCCCGGCAGCTCGTCGGTCGGTATGGAGTACCTGCGCCGGCACGCGCTCTTTCCGCCCATCGAGCACTTTCTGTCCGAAGAGGATCGACACGAGATTCTGGCGCGTTACTACGACGGTGCGTCCCAGGCCTTCGTCCAGCATGTGGCCGACAAGAGCCTGACCGTTGCCGTCCACACCTACGATCCGCGCAACCCGACCGATACCTGGCGGCCGGAAGTCAGCCTGGTGGCCCGTTCGTTGGAGTACCAGCTGCACTCCACCATGCCGCCCTACATCTTCGATCCTCTTTTTCCCCCCGAGCTCTGCGAGTCCACCTGCCAACGCCTTCTCACCTACCAGGCGCTGGCCGATCTCGAGCGCGACGGTTGGTATACGGCGCTCAACTACCCCTACATCATGCCTGAGGGCTCGGTGGAGATCCGGGCTCAGGTGTGGCTCTTCTTCCGCTACCTGCGGGAGTGTTTCACCGCCGCCTTTCCCGAGACCTGTGACCAGCCGGGCTACCAGCGGGTGTGGCACTTGCTGCTCGACGTCGTCCGGCGCTCGGCCGACGCGGAGCGCCTACGCGGCTACCTGCATCGCTACCGCGAGGCGCCGGTGGAGTTGCGCAAGGTCTTCCGCGAAGCCCGCCAAGCCTACGGCGAGATCGCTGCCTTTCTCGACCAGCAACGAGACGAGATACTGGCCGGTTACCGGTTCTCCGGCCGCCGCACCAGCTGCCTCGGCATCGAGGTGCGCAAAGATCTGCTGTGCGAGATCGATCGTGCAACGAACACGGTGCGGCCACGCGACGACGCCGACGCCAAAGCCCGGCGCATCGCAGCCTGCATCGCCCCGGCCGTACGCGCCTTTCTCGCCGAGCATGCCGAGCCCGGCCGAGACGCCGAGGCGCCGATGCTCGACGGGGCCGGCGGCTGGATCCCGCCCGGCCTCAGCGCCTGAGTCGGTTCGCGGCTTCGACGTTGGCGTAGAACCGCTTGGCGCGCTCCGTGATTGGGAGGATGAAGTTCCCTTTGGCGACGGTGTACGCTACCCGGTCCTCCGCGTGCTCCCGTGCCAGGCGCAGCTTGAGGTCGCGGTAGTCCCGCGCCACTTCCGGATGCTCGATCAGGTAATCGCGAAACAAGAGCCGGTCCCAATGCTCGAA
>JBCCGX010001423.1:0-2347 GCA_039029035.1 Acidobacteriota bacterium
ACCTCGCGCCGTAGCTCGGGTTGATCGGCACAGGCCCTGGCAAGGAAGGCCGGGCGATCTGCAACCGGCAGATGCAACGACTCATCGACGACGATCTGGACCTGCTCCCAGAGCTCCGGTGACACTGCGCAACTCCTGTTCTGAGCCATCCGTGGCGCTGGATCGTCGAGGCTATGCGCCGACGGGGCCTACGAGCTTATCGCATCGATCCGCTCGGCCGTCGACCCGCGCTCGGCAACGCGACCCACGATAGCAAGACAAGCAGGGGCATAGGCGATACGTGAAAACCCTGTAAGCGTAGGCGCCTCCGCGAGTAGAACAATGCATGGGCCAACACGAGGGACTTCAATGACCACGCGCGAAGCAGGCGACCGAGAAACAGATCAAAAGCGGATCAAAAAACAACAGTAGACAGCAGCACATTCCACATAAAAAGGCTCGGTCCAGTTTAAACAGCCCCCCTGGCTGGCTCGATGTATCGCCTATGCCCCGTATCAAAACTCCTTGGTTGATTGATCAGGCCGCTTGCAGCAGCTCTTGCCAGTTGGCCCGGGCCGCGAGGCACGCCAACGACCTGAGAAGCATCGGTTTATCTTCTTGCAGTGCGTTGATCGCGGCCAGCGTTTCTGGACTCGTCGCGCCGAGCCGCTGCGCCGCGGCGTTTTGCTGCAGATCAATGCCCACGTCTTGACGCACTTGCTCGAGAACCTCGTACAGATCGGGGTCGCCGATCCGCAGGTGCTCGACGATCTGCACCACGTTCGGCTCCCCAGCCAGCAGGGCGCCCGAGACCAAAGCTACGTCCCGGTCGATACTGGTGGTCGAGATCTGCATACCGTCTACTTCTAGCTCTCTCTTCATCGACATTGCTGGCCTCCTTCGAGCGCGGAACTCCCCAACTCTGGCGCGAAAGCACCGATCGGCTCTTGCCGCTCGCTCATGACGTCTCCTCCATTGGTCGACAAGATCCTGCGCGGCCTCATCTCTCTTTGTGCTCTCGATCATAAACGCGCAAACTCAGCGCGAAGGTGATCAAGAAACTTCCAGAATCTGGTCGGCAGCGCGGCTCAGCTGTTCTTCAGGTGCCGATAAAGCCACAGCTTGGCCGTCGTCCACTGCCGGCGGGCGGTGATCGGCGACACCCCGAGGACGTCGGCCACCTCTTCGTGGGTGAGGCCGGCGAAGAACCGCATCTCCACCACCCGACTGCCTTGCGGATCGATCCGGGCCAGATCGTCGAGCGCCTCATCGAGCGCGATCAGATCCACTTCGCGGGTCGCCGCCAGCGCCATGGCCTCGTCGAGGGAAGCCATCGGGATGCCACCACCGCGCTTGCCCGCGTTGCGGCCCCGTGCGTGGTCCACCAGGACGCGGCGCATGAGCTGAGCAGCGAAGCCGAAGAAGTGGTTGCGATTGGCCCAGCTCACCTTACGACGGTCCACCAGGCGCACGAAGACCTCGTTGACCAGGGCGGTGGGCTGCAGAGTATGCCCGACCCGTTCGTCGGCGAAGTACCCTCGCGCGACCCGCCGCAGCTCGTCGAAGACCAGCGGCATGAGCTGCTCCAGAGCTTTGCCATCGCCACGGCTCCAGTCGAGCAGCAGCGTCGTGATGTCTTGCTCCGCTTCAGGCACCGTCCGCCTCGATCGGTATGACGGATGAGACCGAGCTTGCAGTCTTGCAAGAGTGTCTCGGGCGAATCTGTTGTTTCAGCGACTTCATCGGCGTTACCCCAGATATCCCGAGAAGGCCGGTAGCGGTCGACGGCCCGAGGGGCCTATCTTGCGACCAATACCTATCTTGCGACCGAGACCTGTCTTGCGACCGATACAGGGCAATCGGCTGCGTGCGACCGTCGACGATTTTTACCATATCCGCAGTGCCGATTCACGGCGCGAGCACCGGCGACGGCCGCCCATTGGGCAATTTGCGGAAATGCGCTGGTAGATTGTCCAGACAGGATACCAGATCCGCGCGTAAACGTTGACGGGGCGCAGCTCCTATGCCAATCTTTCCTGTGTTAGAGCCTTATGGCTGAAGATCGATGAATCGCTTCCGAGGTGGACTATGAGAACTGAAACGAAGGCCTGCAGCACCACATCCACCACGCGGACACCTCTGGCCGGGGGCGCGGCAGTGCTCCTGCTGGGCCTGCTGCTGATACCGAATCCGTTTCGCAGCACCTCCGCTGACGAGACCGAGGCCACCACCGAAGCGCTGAGCACCGAAGCGCCCGACACAGCGCCGGCACCTAGCGAAGTGCAGAAGAGCGCCGACGAAGAGCATGCGGCTCTCTTTCTGGAGAACCGTTTCCCAGCTGCGACGACCTGCGCCACCTGCCATCCGG
>JBCCGX010001424.1:0-2342 GCA_039029035.1 Acidobacteriota bacterium
CGTCCACCGAGCCACGGGCAGGTTGTGGTGTCGATGGATCGTGCCTCGTTTCACTAAGGTCTCGTGAAGAGTCGACGGTGATCACGCGCAACTCGCGATCTCGCGGCTGGGGGATAGCGGTGGTCGTCTGCTCGTCGCGTACCAGGACGGTGAATCCCGCGTCCTCGGCCAGAAACGCGATGCGGTCGGCCGGATAGGACGGATCGATCGGGACGTAGGCCCCGCCGGCCTGCAAGACGCCGAGGATGGCGACCACCAGATCCGGCGAGCGCCGCAGGCAGAGCCCAACCCGGACTTCGTTGTCGACGCCGAGCTGCCGCAAATGCAGCGCCAGCGCACGAGAACGCCGCGCCAGCGTCGCGTAGCTGAGGTGCTCGTCGTCCCACACCACCGCAATAGCCTCGGGCCGCTGGCGCGCCTGATCGATGAACAGCGTCTCCAGCCGCTGCGGCGTGTCGGGGACCGGCGGTGCGGCGTTCCACTCGCGCAGGACCTGGGCCCGCTGCGCCGGCTGGAGCAGCTCGAGCTGGGATAGATGGCGCTCGGGCTCGGCGACAGCGTTTGTCAGGACAGTCTCGAACTGCCGCTCCAGGCGGGCGATAGTCGTCGTATCGAACAGATCGCTGCTGTACTCGATCCATCCGGCCAGGTGTCCACCGGAGGTACCGGGCTCGATCTCGCTCAGGGTCCAAGTGAGGTCGAACTTCGCCTCGCTGCCAGGAACCGGGAAGGGCTCTAGGCGCAGCTCGGGCAGAGTGAGATCGAGCGGCAGGTTCTGCAAGCCGAAGACCACTTGGAACAGCGGCGTGTGGCCGAGGTCGCGTGCCGGGCGGAGCTCTTCGACCAGTTTCTCGAACGGCAGATCTTGGTGCATGTAGGCGTCGAGGGTGGTCTCTCGGACCTGGCTGAGGTGCTCCGCGAACGACGGGTCGCCCGTGAGATCGGCCCGCAGCACCAGGGCATTGACGAAGAAGCCGATGAGGTCCTCGGTCTCGCGTCGATTGCGGTTGGCGATGGGCGAGCCGATGACCAGGTCGTCGCTAGCGCAGATTCGGTGCAGCAGCGCTTCGAAGGCGGCTAGCAGGGTCATGAAGAGACTGGCGCCGCGCTGCCGCGCCAGCGCCGCTACGGCCTGGGACAGCTCAGGCGTCAAGCGCAGAGGGCGGCTGTCGCCCCGGGCACTGCGCACCGCTTTGCGTGGTCGATCGGTGGGCAGGGCGAGGGTTTCTGGCGCGCCGTCGAGGTGCTGGCGCCAGTAGCTCAGCTGGCGCTCCAGGGTCCAGCCGGTCAGCCAGCGTCGCTGCCAGGCGGCAAAATCCGCGTACTGTACGCCGAGAACCGGTAACGGTGAAGGCTCACCAGCGCGGTACGCGGCATAAAGCGTCGCCATCTCGCGGATCAGCACGCCGACAGACCAGCCGTCGGAGACGATATGGTGCATGCCCAGCAGCAGCACATGGTCGTCGGGGGCGAGGCGCAGGAGCTCGATGCGTAGCAAGGGCCCGTGCTGCAAGTCGAAGGGCCGAGCTGCGGCGCGCCGAGCGAGATCGTGGATCGCGCTCTCGCACTCAATCGCGGCGAGTGCCGAAAGATCCGCCAGGGTGAGCTCCAAGTTGTCGGCCCACGGCGGAGCGATCCTCTGGATCGGCTGGCCGTCGACGACTGGGAACGTCGTCCGCAGGGCCTCATGGCGCCGGATCAACTCGGTGAAGCAAGCGCGCAGGACGCTGATCTCGAGCTCACCGTTGAGACGAATGCAGCTCGCGACGTTGTATTGCGAGCTGTGCGGCGCCAGCTGATGGAGGAAGCACATGCGCTCCTGGGCGAAGGAGAGGGGCAGCTCACCGTGGCGATCGACGGGCACGATCGGCGGCGCGGTGAGGCCCTCCTTCGATCGCTGCTCGGCGTCGACCCGCCGCGCCAGACGGGCGATCGTCGGTTGTTCGAAGACAGCCCGCACGGGCAGCTCGATGGCCAGGCTTCGATCGATCCGGGAAATCACCTGGGTCGCCAGCAAGGAGTGCCCGCCGAGATCGAAGAAGTCGTCGTGCACGCTGACTCTCTCGAGGCCCAGCACTTCGCCCCAGATGCCGCTCAGCACCTCCTCCACACCGCTCTGCGGTGCCACGAAGCCATCATCCGACAGGGAGCGTTCGGGCGTTGGGCTCGGCAAGGTGCTCCGATTGACCTTGCCGTGGGCTGTGCGCGGCAGAGCGTCGAGCAGCACGACCTGCGCCGGCACCATGTAATCCGGTAACCGTTCGCGCGCGGCGCGGCGTAGCTCGGCCGGCGAGGCCGAGGCGGTTGCCGGCACGACGTAGGCGAGGAGTCGCCGGCTGGAG
>JBCCGX010001425.1:0-2337 GCA_039029035.1 Acidobacteriota bacterium
GGTGTTTAACTCGGGCCTCGTCCCAATATCGGACACATTCCGCCGGGTCAGGCGCCCCGCTGAGCCAGCCGAGCCTGAGGATCCTGAGGATGTTTCGGGGTCATCGCAAGCGACTTTAGGCCAGGACTCCGGTTGTTTTGGCCAAAAAGCGGCGAAAGCCTGAGGATGCTGAGGATCCTGAGGTTATTTCCCCCTACGCGCAAATGACGTGACGCGGTGTCTGGGCGGAGGCGAGTTGATTTGCGCGTGGGGGGAAACAACCTCTGCAACCTCAGGATCGTCAGGGTCAGGGGGTTTCTCGAGGGTTAAGATGACGCACGATCCGAAACACGAGGTGAAGATGAAGGTTCCTGAGACGGTCGGACCGTATCGAATCGAAGGAATCCTCGGCCGTGGCGGTATGGGGGAGGTCTTTCGCGGGGTCCATCTCCGCCTGCGTAGAACAGTCGCCCTCAAGCGGATCCACCCTGAGAAGGCGGACAATCCCAAAGCGCGTGCCCGTTTTCTGAGGGAAGCGAGGATCACGGCCCGCCTCCAAAGCCCGTTCTTGGTCTCGGTCCACGATGTCCTGGAGAGTCCGGACGCGCTCTGGCTGGTCATGGAGCTGGTGGAGGGGCAATCCCTGGATCGCTGGCTGGAGACTGGGCCTCCGGATGTAGGCCTCGGCTTGCGCCTGGCGGCTGACATCACGGCCGGTCTGACCGTGATCCACGAAGCGGGAATCCTGCACCGGGATCTGGCGAGCAAGAACGTCATGGTGACGACGCCGCGGCCGGAACGGGATGAGCCGATCCCCCGCGCCCGCCTGCTCGACTTCGGTCTGGCCAAGGACCAAGACGAGACGGGGGCTCCCCTGACCAGTACTGGCAACCTGATCGGCACGCCCAGAGCCATGTCCCCGGAACAAGCCAATGGCAAGGCGATGGATGTTCGCTCCGATCTCTTCTCGCTCGGTGCCCTCTTCTACGAGCTCTTCGTAGGGGTCTCTCCTTTCGCTGCGCAGACCGCTCTCGAGACCTTGGGCCGCATTTGCCATCACGAGCCCGATCCGATGCGTCGCCACCGACCCGAGCTGCCGGAAACCTTGGATCGCTGGGTCGGCCGGCTTCTGGCCAAAGATCCTACCGAGCGCCCTCGGAGCGCCCGAGAGGTTTCGGCGGCTCTCGATAGTCTGCTGTATCTGGAAGCCGCCTCGGGGCTGGAGTCGGACTCTGGTAGCTTCCCGGCATCGACTCCGCAAGGTAGGAGACCCCGACTGTCGCATGTCGGGTCGTGGAATGAAGGCCGGAGCGAGCGGCGGCAACTGACCGTCGTTTGTGGTGAGCTGGTAGGCACCGAGAGGGAAGGTGGCGACGCCTCTGGCAGTCTCGAGCCCGAAGCTCTGCTGCAAGTTCTTGGCCCTTTTCACGGGTGGTTACGGCGCGTACTGGAACAATATGGCGGATATCTCGGCGAATTGAGAGACCATCGTGTCGAGCTCTACTTTGGTTGGCCACAGGCGCAGGAGCACGACATTCAAAAGGCGGTGGCTGCGGCGCTGGAGTTGGCCGACTCGGGTGGTCGGCTTCAAGACCCGCGACCCGAGAAGCCGGGTCTCGCGGTGAGGGTCGGGGTGCACCTGGGTCCCGTCATGAGGGTGGCGACTGCAGACGAACGGGAACGCCTCGTTCTGGGCGAGATTGCCGAGCGGGCCGCGGCATTGCGCGACGCGGCGGGGCCCGGAGAGGTTTGGGGCAGTGCCACGGTCAGTCGCCAGGTGGCAGGCCAGTACCGGGTCGAACGACAGGCTCCGGTCTCGGCAACCGGGGCCTCGGGTCTTGAACCTCAAGGGTGGCCGGAGGGCGAGGGCGCAGCCCGAATACAGCGTCTGCCAGGCGAAGAAAGCCCTGGTGAGCCTTCGCTTCCGGAACCCTCTGTGACTGTGCAGGCGAAGACGCCCATGGTGGGGCGGCAATGGGAGTTGGATCTGTTGCGGGGGCGCTTGCGCCAAGCGGCGGAGGGCGTGGGGCAGGCGGTCTCGATCATCGGCGAGCCCGGGATCGGCAAGACACGACTGCTCGAAGCCTTCAGGGAGCAGCCGGGCGGCCCGGCGAGCTTCCAAGTCTGCCGAGGATCGGCCTTCCGCGGGTGCGATACCTTGGCTCCCCTGGCCGATCTGGTCCGCCGTTTGCTGGGGGTGGACGAGGCGCGAGATCTTGGCCGCCAGGGGCAAGACCGAGAGGGGCAAGACGAGGCGTGGGCGATGCAGCTCTCCCAAGCTCTGGAGTCCTACGATTTACCGACCGAAGATCTGATGCCGACACTGGGGCTGTGGTTGGGGCTCGAAAAGAACGATAC
>JBCCGX010001426.1:0-2335 GCA_039029035.1 Acidobacteriota bacterium
CGCTCGAAGGACCCATTCGCAGTTGCACCTCGCAGGTCTCTGCAAGCTACAGGGGCTGCCAGCTAGAGCTTTTGCAAGCTGGGGCGCGGCCTCTTCGTCTTGTATAGAGCGATCCCCCAGGTGCGCTCCTCCCTGGCCGCTTTGCCCGTCTTGCGGTAGAAGCGCAGCGATTTGGCCCGGTTGCCGCAGGTCTTCATGTCGCACCAACGCCGTTGGCGGGCGCGGCTGCGGTCGATGAAGAACAACCGGCAGCCGGAGAGGGCGCATTGGCGCACGTGGGGCTGCCCGCCGGTAGAGATCAAGAGCTCGGCCCCGGCATGCAGCGCTGGCCACAGCGGCCGCTCGAGCGCGTTTTCGTCGCCCGCCCAGCCCCACACCAGGCCCTCCTCGCCAGGTACCAGGCGAGCAGCTGACATGCCCTCGCCCAGGGCCTCGTTGACCAGGCCTAAATCGCCGGGTGGCATCTCGCCCTGTGTTTGCAGGGCGATGAACAGGCGTGCGAGGGCGGCACGGGCGGTCAGCACCCGTTGCAACGCCGCCGCCGCCGCTTCGGGCCGATCGCCGGCTGCCGTCCAGAGGCGCTCGGCCTGTGCCGCTTGCAGAATACCGACCTGCTGACTCCAGACGAGGAGCTCGTGATAGGTGCTGACGCCCTGCTGGCGGTTCTTCTCGCGCGCTGCCGCCGTGTTGACGAAGGCGACCGAAAGATCGCCGGCAAGCTCCAGTTGTGGCCCTCGGGTGAGTTTCTTGTTCTTCGACATGTAGATATTGTACTTTAAATACGAAATTATATCTAATTGAGATCGAAGTAGAACGTTGAGGTTGTCTCCTACTGCCGTGAGCAGTGCCAGGGTTCGAGCGCCAACTGAGTCGCCCGATTCTGGCTATCGGTACAATGGTGCGGAAGAAACGAGCAAACAGGAGGAGAGACGAGATGAAGTTGAAGACCAACCTCAAAGCCGGGGAAAGCACCTACACGCCGAGGAGCAACGACCTGACGAGTTGGCCCTTCGAGTTGCCGACGACCGGCGATCCCTGAGTTGACACCGCCTCGGCAGGTCGACCGAACGGTTGGCCTACCAGGTATCCACGTAGCGTTTGCGGTCCGATCGCCGTGACTTGCTGCACGCTGAAGCGAAGCCTGCGGCAACGACACGTCGGGTGTCGGCGGGGTCGATCACTGCGTCGATCTCCAGGAAAGCGGCGGCTTCGGTGGCCTTGCCTTTGTCGTAGAGCTGGCCGACGAGCTGGTCGAAGAGGGCGTCGCGCTCCGGGCCTTCGGGAGCGGCCTCGAGCTCGCGTTTGAAGCCCAGGCGCACGGCGCCTTCCAGGCCCATGGCGCCGAACTCGCCCTGGGGCCAGGCGACGGTGGTGTCCGGGTGGTCGAGGCTGCCGCCGGCCATGGCCATGACACCGAGGCCGTAGCCCTTGCGCAAGACGACGCAGACCCAGGGGATCTCGATCTGGGCGCCAACGACGAAGAGGCGGCTCATGCGGCGCACGGCGGCTTCTCTTTCGCTCTCCGGGCCGACCATGAAACCCGGGGTGTCGCATAGGGAGAGGGCGGGAAGGTCGAAAGCGTCGAGCAGTTGCAAGAAGCGGGCGGCCTTCTCAGCCGCAGCGGCGTCGATGGCACCGCCGAGGACCCGGGTGTCGTTGGCCAGCAGGCCGATCGGACGGCCTTCGAGGCGCGCAAAGCCGGTGATCAGGCTCGAGCCGTAATCGTGCCGTAGCTCGATGAACGAGTCGTCGTCCACCAGACACTCGATCAGCGGGCGTGCCTTGTAGCTGAACCGCCGATCCGCCGGCAGGGCGTCGCGCAGGGCGGCCTGGTCTCGAGCCGTCCAGCCCTCGAGGGGCCCCTGGAAGAAACCCAGCAGCTGTTTGGCCGCGGCGGTGGCGGCGGCTTCGTCGTCGACCACCAGGTCGACCACGCCGTTGGCGGCCTGGACCTCGATCGGGCCGATCTCTGTGGCCGGAAAGGCGCCCAGGCCACCCCCTTCGATCATCGCCGGCCCGGCCATGCCGATCCACGAGCTGCGGGTGGCGACGGTAATGTCTGCGCTGCCGAAGAGGGCGGCGTTGCCGGCGAAGCAGTAGCCGTTGTTCACTGCGATGCGCGGGACCCGACCGCTGAGCGCCGCCCACGCGGCGAAGCTCGGCACGGTCAGACCGGAGTTGCCGATCAGCACGTCGACATCGCCTGGCCGGCCGCCGCCGCCTTCGGTGTACATCACCACCGGCAGACGTTGCTGGCGGATAACGGCGAAGAGGCGATCGAGCTTGCGGTGGTGGAAGTAGCCCTGAGTACCCGCCAGCACGGTGTAATCGTTGA
>JBCCGX010001427.1:0-2333 GCA_039029035.1 Acidobacteriota bacterium
CTCGAGGCCATCTTTTTCGAAGATCGCTGCCTGGCCGGCGGCGGCGCACAGCCAGCTGGCCGCAACGGCCGGAAGTACGTGTGTCCAAGGAAGGGTTTGCCGGGGCTGCATGGTGTCCTGCCTTCTGATCGTCGTGAAGCCATCTTCTTCGGAGGTCGAGAGTATCGACACTCCGGCTCGTCAGGCCCGCCCCGTTGGACGGTATTCTCTCGCATCCGGAAGCCTGCGTCGATCGGCAGTCGAAGCGGATAGGATCAGCCACCCGCGAGCCGACAACCCCCCAACCGAGGAAACCATGAGCGCCTACTCGAATCTCCTGCTGAACGACGAAGACGGTGTCCGTTACATCGCCTTGAACCGGCCCGAGAAGAAGAACTCGGTGACGCCCGAATTGGCGGTGGACCTGCGCTCCGCCTTGGCCGACGCCCAAGACGACGACAGCGTGCGGGTGGTCGTGGTGCATGGTGCGGGCGACACCTTTTGCGCCGGGGCGGACCTGAACGTCTTCCTGGCGATCGGGCGCGGTGAGCTCGAGGGGCCGATGAAGGTCGGGACCCTGCACCGCCATCTGCGTGATTTCCCCAAACCGTTGATCGCCGCCGTCCACGGTCAGGCCGTGGGGATGGGTGTGACCCTGCTACCGCACTTCGACATGGTCTACGCGGCGGATGATGCGTCGTTTTTGACCCCGTTCGTGCGCCTCGGCCTGGTGCTCGAGTTCGGTAGCTCTTTTACTTTGTCGCGCTTGATCGGGCGACAGAGAGCCAACGAGCTGATTATGGGTGCCAGACCTCTCGACGCGCCGACGGCGGAGAGCTGGGGGCTGGTCAACCGGGTTTTTCCCGCCGCCGATCTCCTGGCCGGGGTGGGGCAGATTGCGGCCAATTTGGCAACGCTGCCGCCGGTCGCGGTCGGTGCCTGCAAGGGCCTGATTCGACGCGGCGAGGAGTCCACCTTGGAGGACTCGATCACCCGTGAAGACGAGACTTTGAGCCAGTTCTATGGCTCGGAAGAGAACCTGCGGGCAGTGCAGGCCTTCCTCGAATCACGCCGTCGGCCGCAGTCAGACTGAAGTGTGGAAGCCGGCCGCCGGGACGGTCGCGTTGGCCGAATCTTTCCACTTCCTTAACCCATCCTGGGATTAAACTCTTTGTTCCCAAGGGTTTGGCTGGTTCAGGCTGTGGAAAACCCTGGTCTGGAGGTTGCGAGGCGATTCATCGCTTAGCAGCTATTTTTCGCAAAGTAATGAATATGCTGGACTTAAGCGTATTGGACAGGAATTTGTGCAATGTGCTGGGGTTGCGGGAAAACGTGGTGCGAGATCGTTTTTCCTACGCCTTTTCCACAGGCTTTTCCGCAAAAGCTGTGGATGAATGCCCGTCTGTGGGACTCTTCTGACGTCTGTGGGAGCCTTCGCCCTCGAAGGATGGGCCTCGAGCCCGCCCCGGGGCGGAGTTCAAGGCTCGGCGCGCCGTGCGGCGAGGATCGCTTCGACCAGATCGTCGGGGATATCGTTCGGCAGATCCGACTTGTTGGGCTGGCAGATCATCTGGCCTAGGCGGATGGTCTCGCGGTAGCTTTCGAGGTAAGCAGTACAGTCGGGGCACAGGCCCAGATGCTCGTCGAAATGCTCCTTCTCGTTGCTGGACAACTCGCCGTCGACATAGTCCATCAAGAACTCGATCAGATCCTTGCAGGTCATGCGGCGCCCTCCAAAAGATGCGGGTCGAGGATCTCGCGCAGAGCCCGTCTTGCGCGGTGTAGACGCACTTTCACTGCGTTCGGTGTCAGCCCCAGGAGCTTACCGGTCTCGGCCCCGGTGAGCTCTTCGATATCGCGCAGCATCAAGACCGAGCGGTACTTCACCGGCAGCTGTTCGATCGCCTGGCGCACGGTGCTGCGTAGCTCGGCCCGACCAATGACCTCTTCCGGGCTTTCCGGCCAGGCCGTGCCCGGGTTCTCGCGATGACCGTCCTCGAGAAAGGTCGGTAGCAGCGGCTCCAGGCTCTCTTCCATCTTGACGCTCTTCTTGCGCAAGCGCATCAAGGCCGAGTTGACCACGATGCGGTGCAGCCAGGTCGAGATCTTCGACTTGCCATCGAAGCGGTCGATCGCCTTGAAGGCCGAGAGGAAGGCTTCTTGCACCGCGTCGCGTGCGTCCTCTTCGCGCAGGAAGCGCCGCGCCACCTGCAGCAGCCGGCCGCCGTAGGTTCGGACCAGCAGCTCGAAAGCCGCGTCGTCCCCGCGTCGCAGGTCGGCGACCAGCTGGGCCTCGTCGAGCGGCCCGGAGGTGCGGGATGGGAATGGCATTACGTTCACGGACCGAATTTAGC
>JBCCGX010001428.1:0-2331 GCA_039029035.1 Acidobacteriota bacterium
CTACCGATCCATCGAGGTCAGTAGCGAGGCGGAAGATCAAATTGCCCGCTTGCGCTACCTCCTCGCCGCCGGTGTCAAGGAACAGTTGGTCGAGAAGGCGATCGACTGGCCGGGAGTCCACAGCGCCCGCGCCCTGACTCGCGACCTCCCGTTACGAGGTTGGTGGTTCAATCGCAGCCGGGAGTACGCCGATAGGCGCCGAGGCAAGCATTTCGGCCGCTACGAGCACGCCACCGAGATGACAGTCCAGCTCGATCCGCTGCCTTGCTGGCGCCACCTGACGCTCAAGGAGCGTAGGCGTCGCGTCAAGGACCTTCTTCGCGAGATCGAGCGCAAAGCGGCAGCAGAGCGCCGCGCCACCGAAAAGGAAGTCCTGGGTGCCGAGTCGGTGATGGCCTACGATCCTCACCACCGCCCAGGCAAGCGGGACCGCTCGCCAGCTCCAATGTTCCACGCCCGGTGCAAGGACGTCCGCAAGGTGATGCGGGACGCATACGCCTGGGTCGTTGCCGAGTACCGCAAGGCCGCCGAGCGCTTGCGCCTCGGGGACCGACAAGCGCAGTTTCCCGAAGGGACCTTTCCACCCGGCCTGCCGTTAATCCCGTTCGCGCGCGGTCAGCCGCCATGAGCCGAATGCAGGCTCTGCCAGAGCCTGCGATTTTTGGCTTCTACGAAATCAAGTCGCCCCGCCAGCAAACTACAGGACCGGTGCGTCTTGGCCCAGCATCCATCGAGCGCTTGTCAGCTTGGAGGACTCGGATTCTTTATCGAAAGGGCTCAGGAGCCTCGGATTGAGCTAATAGACGAGTTGTTGGGGTGTTCAACAAGCAACGCCCCCCGATCCCGAACCTCTTTCCTACTAAATGAATGACACCTTTTAGGCAGGCAGGCAGGCAGGCAGGCAGGCAGGCTGGCTGGCTGGCGGCAGAGTAACGGTCACAACCGATAACAAAAGTCGGTAGTTGTTGAGGGCCCGTCCCGGCTTCGCACGCTGTAGCGCGAAGCCTGAAGCCAAGTGATGAAGGGTGATCGCTCTCGGCCCAGGGACGCTCTACCCGAGCCCCAACTTGCGGCTCATCTCTTCGGCTTCTTCGAAGGTGTCGATGTCTTTGGCCATGGTCATCGCCTCCATGACCACGATCCGCCCACGGGACTCGCGCTGATCCTTCGCCTTGACGAAGATGCGGACGAATCGGTCCGCCATCTCGCTGGCTGAGATGGTGCCCTGCCTGAGCTTGGTGCCGATGCGGATGGCGTGGTAGAGCGTGACGCAAGTGAGGGTCGGCGGCTGCAGTCGCAGCAGGCGCCCAAGATCTTTGCGCAGCAGAAAGACGAGAATGTGCCGGACGATGAACCATAGCCGATAGGTCACGGGCCGGTTGCGTGTGTTGAATGCCAGGGCGAAGGTGCGGTAGGCGATGTCGAGGCGCCAGCGCGAGGGTTCGACGATGATCAGGTGGCCGGGCAGGATCTGAACCGCCTCGCCCGTTGCATCCTGCACGACTCGGTATTGCGGTTTCCAAGACGATGTGCCGAGCGCCTCGGTGCTCTCCGGCGCCAGGATCATCGCAAACCAAAAGGCCAGTGGGCGGTGGGCCTCGAAGTCGTCGAGCTGACGCTCGAGCTCCTGGCGATCCGGTAAGACGTCGCAGGTGATGAGGCCGACGGCGCCCTCGGGGTGATCCTGCATGACCGCGGTGAGGCTGGTCCGGATGTTGTCGCCGAACCCACCGTCGGTGTCGATGACGCGAGCACCCTGGCGGCTTTCGCCGTAGACGGCAACTGGTCCGGCGATATAGATCGGACCGAATCGGCCGATCTCGTGCAACCGCTCGAGGAGCAGATCCACCAGCGAGCGATCGCCGAGCCGGATGTCGATACCCTTGAGCCCCGACAGAGGATGCTTGTCGGCGCCGCTCTCGGGTAGCTGGGTCGGCGTTCGATCGCCGCCCGCAAGAATGATCAATGGCAGAGTCCCGTTCCGCATGCGGGCGAGATTATCAAGCTGAGCTGCCTGCGGCCGTCCGAGGATTGCTAAAGTGTCCGTGCAATGAAACGGAAAGAGCTGATCAAACTAGGCTTCGGCAACCGCCAACTCAGCGACCTCGCGATGGTGTCGGCGAGGTCGGCAGCGAGGGCTGGGTTCAAGAAACCGGCTCTGCGCCGATTGCTGCGCGATCTGGCGGCCAATCCCACTGCGTTCGAGGGGCACGAGCATTTCGCCGAGTTGGCAGCGAAGGTGGCGGAGCAGCGCGATGCGGCGGCAGCGTACGAGCCGCGGCGCGAGCAAGCGCCCTACCGCAGGTGGGGCGACGATATCGACCCGCAAGC
>JBCCGX010001429.1:0-2330 GCA_039029035.1 Acidobacteriota bacterium
ACGGCAAGGGGATCGGTGCCAAGAGCGCCAACGCGCCCAACCATAGCCTCTTCTCGCGTCCGAAGGTCATGCGACGGCCTCCCGCCTCGGAGCCCTCTCGTCGGCCGGGCCACGGTCGGCGGCAGTACGGTCGGCCGGCTCCATGGCAAAACGCAAGTGGGGCGCCCCGGGGTCACGCGGTCCGAGGGGCTCGGCGGTCTCGGCCACCGGCTCGATCAGAGCCAGAGCTTCGAGGACCATCAGGCGCTGGCGTGAACCGCCAGCCAGGGGCAAGTGGTCGTCGCGGGTGATCAAGCTCACCTCGAAGCCGTTGTCGAGGTAGTCGAGTGCGGCGGTTGCTGCCTCGGAGACCAAGCGTTCGAAACGGGTCCGACGAGCTTGGCTCGTGATCTCGCCCACCGCATTGTCGAAGACAACGAACAACCGTCGATTTTCTTCGGTCTCGCGCTCTTTGAGGATCATTTCGCCGGTGCGAGCGGTCTGCTTCCAGTGAATACTGCGCGGGTCGTCGCCTTGACGAAACGCCCGCAATCCGAGCAACTCGTGGCCCCAACCGGCGCGCCGGGTCGGCTCGTTGCCCGACTTGCCGAACTGCGCCGGCTGCAGCCCCGAGGCGGCGAAGATCTCAGGGTAAATCAGCAACTCCAGCTCGCTGGTGTAACGCCGCCCTTTGCGGAAAAAGCCCAAAGGGAAGAGGCTGGTCACGTGCGCGTAGCGCACTCGCAGTCGACCGCGCCGACGCATCAGCATGTCCAGATGACCCCGGCTCTCGCTGCCTGGAGCGAGATGGGAAACCAGGAAGGGCTTCATCCGTCGGCGCGGCCGGTGACTCTGCGGCCCGATATCGCCCGGCTCCACCGTCACCACGATCAACCAGCGCGGCAGCCAGCGGCTACGGTTGCGCAGAGTCACGTTCAGGTGGGATGGACCGTTGGCGAAGACCTCCGACGGGGCAGCCAGCTCGACGCTCAGGCCGCGCACGTTGATTCGTCCGACGACCTCGGAGACCACGATCGAGGCGCCCATCACGGCCAGAACCAAGAAGAGCCCGTTATTGCCCGTGTTGGTGGCCGCGACGACCACGATCAGCAGGAAGACGATGAACCACAAACCGACCTTGGTGATGTGGAAACCGTCACCCCTGGATCTGCGGAACATGCCTCGCGGGCCTTAGATCGGCACCGGCGTGGAGGTCAGAATGCGGCGAATGGCTTCGCGCGACTCTGCCATGCCGCCGGAGCCACGCTTGAGCATCACACGGTGCCCGAGGACCGGTAGCGCCAAGCGCTGGACATCGTCCGGCACGGCGTAGGCGCGTCCCTCGCACAGCGCCAGTGCCTGGGTCGCCCGGTAGAGGCCCTGCACGCCACGGGTCGAGACCGGCAAAGCGAACTCGGTCGATTGACGCGTCGCCTCAGCTAGGGCCAGCATGTAGTCGACCAGCTTCTCGGCCACCTGGATCTGCTTGGCTTGGGCCTGCAGGCTCGTCAGGTCGTCGCCCGTCAGAGCCGGCTCGACGGTCTCGACCAGATCCTCGACACCGCCCGACATCAACAGCTCCCGCTCGTCGACGCGCGGTGGGTAGCCCATGCTGAGGGACATCAGGAAGCGGTCGAGCTGCGACTCGGGCAGCGGGAAGGTGCCCTGGTATTCGAGCGGATTCTGTGTCGCCAGAACGAGAAACGGCGCCGGCAGCGCGTAGCGCCGACGTTCGACCGAAACCTTGTGCTCGCTCATCGCTTCGAGCAGAGCCGATTGGGCCTTGGGAGTGGCGCGGTTGATCTCGTCGGCCAACAGAACGTTAGTGAAAACCGGCCCCTGCAAGAACTGAAAGTCCTGGGTCTTTTGATTGAAGATCGAAACACCAATGATGTCCGACGGCAGGAGGTCGCTGGTGAACTGAATGCGTTGAAAGGCCAGCCCGAGAGAGCGCGCCAAGGTCTGCGCCAGGGTGGTCTTGCCGACCCCCGGCACATCCTCGACCAACACGTGGCCGCCGGACAGCAAGGACACGACGGCCAGGCGAATCACGTCCGCCTTGCCACGCACCACGCGGCCGACAGAGCGCTCCAGCTGCTCGATCAGAAGAGGTGCCGGCGCCGCGGAAGCGGCACGCGGCTCGGTTGCGGTGGCCACGGAGCTCGTCATCGAGAGACTCTTACGGCTATCGCCCGTTGGCGGTTTAGCTGACCCCGGAATCAGGGGCCGGCTTCGGCGTACTCGCGGTAGTTACCCTGCTCTTCCGGCGGCACGACTTGGCGCAAGAGAACGCTGAACCCATCACCTTCCTCGTACTCGATGCCTTCGAGCTTCAGATCGACCTGCTTGAG
>JBCCGX010001430.1:0-2321 GCA_039029035.1 Acidobacteriota bacterium
CCGAGATGGATCCTGGGCAACCACTCCGGTCAGTGCGAAGGGCCTTGGGTCAGCGATCCCCTCGGCCTCATCGGCGATCCGGGACAGATCCTGCCGATCAACACCCCGGGCAGCCCGCTGGGCCTGGAATGGATCAGAGAGCGTAACGCCTTCGGCCAGGATGCCTGGGCCGTGCGCCTGACGACCGATCTGTTCAACAACTCGTTCCCCTGCTTCGGCGGTCCGTCGGCCACCTTCCTCTGGTTCGGCCTCAACGAACACCAGTTCAGCGGCGCCGGCGGTCCTTATCCGCCAGCCGGCGCGCTGGAGCAAGTGATGGACTTGCACTTCCGCGAATGGGGCGCCAAGAGCACCGCCTACTCGCGCCTCGGCGCCTCGATCTTCATCGTCTGGCCGCTGTCGGATCCGGCCAACCTGCAACGCCGGCAGATCGACGTCAACCTGTACTTGAACCCCCACTGGCCTGACAACATCAACGACGACGCCAACGGTGACCTCTTGATCGGCATCTACGGCGATCCGGCGATCAACTTCGAGGGTTTGTCGGTCGACGCCAGGAGCTTGCAGCCGGCGATCGACGTCACCCACAACCGTCCGACCGAGGTCCGGATCCCTTGGCACGCAATCCTTGCCGAGCTGATCGACCGGGGCCACCTCGACGCCCCGCCGAACTACACCACTGATCCGCTCAATCCATGGAGCGATACAGAAGTGCGCTTCGTCAACCTTTGGACCGAGGCCAAGATCGAAGCCAGCTTTGTACCTGGCACCCCTTTCGGCGCCGTACTGCCCGACGTGACGGTGCGCGATTTCCGCATCGAGAGCCGCCAGGCCGAGGCTGGCTCGGTCGTCACCACCGCCGTCGCCTGCGGGCCCAATGACTCGACGATCTCAGTCATGGGATCCGGCCTCTATAACAATGCCGCCATCCGCCAGCTGCAACTCTTCGACGCCAACCATCAGCCGGTCGGGGCACCACTCGCCCCGACCGCTTCGGGCGCCCCGGGGTCGAACCTGCAGTTCGATATCCCCCCGGCCTCCCTGGTCGCCGAGCCGCAATTCTTGCGCATCCTGAATTCGAGCTTCGGCGAAGACGACTCCAACTGGCAGCGCACCCCGCCGTTGATCGCCGGCAACTGAAATCCGACGCGGGCGGTCGAGGTCGATCGCCCGCGCAATCGACCGGCTTCGAGAGCCGGCGCGGCCGCAATGAAAAACTCCGCCAGGGTTGAGGGAGTTCGAAGGCTGTTTCCGCCTTAAGGGAGTCAACAACAACGGGTTCATCCCACCTGAAAGGAGACACCATGCGTTCGAATCCTTTGTCCATCCTCTGTATTGCCCTGATCGCCGGCCTGGGCCTCTCGGTCCTCCCCGCCGCCGCCGAGCACTGTGAGATCGAGCTCGCCGGGAGCTGCGACTCTTGCACTATCGACCTCGTCAACGGTTTCCACACCTGCGTGCCCGACCTGGCACCTTCGGTCAACCTCTCGGGTAACCAGGCCGTCGTCCAGGTCGCTCCCCTCGACGGCAGCTCGCCGTTCGGTTGGCGGCGGGCCATCTTCGACATCCAATACCAATCCCAGCCGGTCCCTGGCGAATGGACCGTCAACATCGGCGACTCCCGATCCAACAACGGCTACGGCGGTGACGGCACCCATCAGTCGCGTGATTCGGAGCTCCAGATCGTCGCCGAAGATTTGACCGTCTGGGCCGACGACCACGTCAACACCGGCGCTAGCTGCCCGACCTGCGTGCCGGCGGGGCACACCAAGAAGACCCTCGAGCTGTGCGACCTGATCGACGATCCGGAAAAGACCCTCAGCTTGGAGGTCACCAACAATCAGATGCGCTGGAACGCCGAGCCGGGCAAGTGTGACCGCGATGGCACCTTGCGCTCGCCGTTCATCTACTCCCTCGACGGCCAGGCCGACTTCGAAGGCCCGGTCAACGGCGATATCTTCGCCGCCTTCAATCGCACGATCCAATTTCATCCCAATCGGGTCGGTAAAGCGGTCGCCATGGTCGAGATGACCCTCTGTACTCAGTAAACGCGACAGCGCGAGATCTTCGAGGCGCCGCCGGTTTCCGGCGGCGCCTTTCGCCTGTCTCGAGCCAGCAGCGGGCCCCGAAAGAACCGACCATCGAACACCGAGAGGATCGAAGAATCCGGAGCTCGCCAAGCGCCGTATGAGTCTGTTGTCACTTGCCTCCCCAACACCAACTCGACCAAAGGACCGATCCATGCGGACTGACTGCGCCTCTGCTTCGTCACGGGTTTCGACGGCCCACCGACCGCTGCTCTCTGCGATTCTGCTCCTCGC
>JBCCGX010001431.1:0-2317 GCA_039029035.1 Acidobacteriota bacterium
CCGGGCTCGATCGCGGTCAATCCTTTCCTCACGATTTCCGCCTTGGCGGAGCGCATCTCCGAGCAGATGCCGGCGACACTGAGAGGATAAGGGCCACAAGACCGTCTTGCCTGATACGGACAGCCTTCGACGTTAGGTCCGTCGAATCTTCATCCGAAGCTGCGCCGCGAGCGATAAGATAGATGAAAACCTATTTCACTCGGCCCGGATCGGTGCGCGTCGCCGGTCGCGGCACGCATCGGCAGATTCGACATCAAGGGAGCGCAAGTTGATGAACGGTGAGAGGCCTTCGAACGGAAGTCATTACGACGTCGTCATCGTCGGCGCCGGCTTGGCCGGGCTGACCCTGTCGCGGCACCTGTTGCTCGACACGGACAAGACCATTCTGCTGCTCGAGAAGCGGGACGAGATTCCGCCGCCGCAGCAAAAGGTCGGCGAGTCGTCGGTGCAGCTGGCGGGCTACTACTACAGCCGGGTCCTCGACCTGGAAGAGTACTTGTGGCGCAATCAGTTCATGAAGTACAACCTGCGCTTCTATTGGAAGAGCGCCGGCTACGACAACAGCCGCTTCGAAGAGTACGGCAAGTCCTACATCCGGCCGTTCTCCAACATCCCGAGCTATCAGCTCAACCGCAACACCTTCGAAGGGGAGATCCTGCGCCTCAACCAGGAGAACGAGCGCTTCACCTTCCTCCATTCGGTGGAGCGGATCGACGAGACCCTGGCGAGCCCTGAACAGACCGACGCCGAGACCGGGCGGGCTCCCCATACGGTGCGTTTCAAGGTGCGCGACGAAGAAGCGGTCACGGTGAGCGCCGAGTGGATGGTCGACACTTCGGGCCGCGGCAAACATCTGGCGCGGCGCAAAGGATTGGCGCGACGTAACTCGATCCGCCACGGTGCCTTCTTCTGGTGGGTCGACGGCCTGGTCGACATCGATCGCTTGACCGATCTGTCACCGCAGGAGATTCGCACCAAGCCCGAACGGCGCAAGACCGGGCATCTGCCCTCGTGGCTGGCGACCAACCATTTCTGTGCCGAAGGCCTGTGGTTCTGGGTCATTCCGCTGCAGGGCAAGACCAGCCTCGGCCTGGTGTTCGATCGTGCGGTGATCAACTACAGCGACGTGGGGACGGTGGAGAAGGCGACGGCCTGGGTGTGCGAGAATTTCCCCTGCTTCGCCCGTGATTTGCCCAACCGCAAGGTGATCGACGCGGACGGGCTGGCGAGCTTCTCCTACGACTGTGCCCAGACGATCAGTGCCGACCGCTGGGCCTTGGCCGGTGAAGCAGGGCGTTTCACCGACCCGCTCTACAGCCCGGGCAGCGACCTGATCTCGATCTACAACACGCTGATCGTCGATGCCATCAAGACCGATGACGACAGCGAGTTGGAGAGCAAGTGTCGCCTCTATGAGCAGATGATGCGAGCGGTCTACCAGGCCTATGTGCCGACCTACGCGGTGAGCTACGACGCGCTGGGTGACCAGGAGGCCTTCAGCCTCAAATACGCCTGGGAGTTGACGGTCTATTTCGGTGGTTATGTCTTCCCGTTCATCAACGATCTGTTCACCGATCGCCGCTTCTTGCTCGCCTTCATGCGCCTGTTCTCTCAGCTCGGGCCGATCAACAAGGCGGTACAGAGCCACCTCAGTGCTTTCTACCAGTGGAAGAAGACCGCCATCGCGCCGCAGAAGGAGCCGCTCTACTTCGACTTCATGGAGATCGGCATGCTGCGCGAGGCGGAGAAGACCTTCTACGAGATCGGCGTCGAGGTCGACGAGGCCAAGCGCATCCTCGGCCGTCAGGTGGCCAACCTGGAAGAGCTGGCGCGCTTCATCGGCGCTCACGTCGCTTCGGTGGTACTCGACGACAAGCGGGTGCTGACCAACCGCGAATTTGTCGAGGGTCTCGACATCCAGACTTTGGACTTCGATCCGGCCGCGATGCGCCAACGTTACGAGGCCTGCCTCGACTGTGAGGAGCTCTATCCCTGGCCCTTCGATCCCTACGTCATGGATCGCTTCCGGGAGGGTGAAGAGCGCCTCGAGGCTGCATCGGTGGCTGCCGCAACCGCCGAGACGACGTCCGAGTCTGCCCAGACCGTGGAGGCCGTGGGTTGACCGCCGAGACGGAAGACGAGTTGGAGAAGACAGCAGCGCTCGATCACGCGCCGCTGCTCGAGCGGGCGTTCAGCCGCATCCCGTGCGACGCCGACTACCCGCTCGAGCCCAGTCAGGGCGTGGTCCCCGACTACATTCGTGGCTCCTATTACGTCAACGGCCCCGCCGGGCTCGAGCGTGGAGCGGTCCGTTACC
>JBCCGX010001432.1:0-2317 GCA_039029035.1 Acidobacteriota bacterium
GGCTGCGTAACCTCCCGGGATCGACCCTTGCGGAGCCCCGTGTCAAACCCCGGGCTCTTTGCATCATTTTCTGCGCCCACAGGGCGGCCACACCCGCCACATGGGGCGCCGCCATGCTGGTACCGGACTTGTAGCCCAGACCACCGCCCATCTTGGCGGAGTAGATCGCCTGGCCCGGTGCGGCGACATCGACGCCGATATTCGAGAAGCGGGCGACGCTTAGGGTCTTGTCGCTGTTGCGCCGCAGAGCGCCGACGGAGACGATGCCGTTGGCGACAGCCGGCATCCCCGCGTCGATCTCGTAGGGCTCATCGGCATCCCGCTGGCTGTCGTTGCCAGCCGCGGCGATCACTAGCGGCTGCACCTTCGGGTGATGCTCCAACAGCTGAGCCATCCGCTCAATGAACAGCATGTTCTCACGATAGGTTGCCAGGGCTTTGGAGATCGCGGCAGGGCGTGGCAGCCTGTCTTCCATCAGCTGCAGATAGCTGGCGAAGTTAAGCGCCATCGACATCGAGATGATTTGGGCACCTTCGTCGGCAGCCCAATCGATCGCCGAGTAGAGCTCGGCCGTGGTGCCGCCACCGTTCTTGCCGAAGACCTTACCGATCACGGCCTTCTGCACACCTGGCGCAACCCCGATCCGGTGGCCTTCGACGGAGCGACCGAACAGCGTGCCGGCGCAATGCGTTCCATGCCCGCTGTCGTCTGGGCAGATATTCGGCTCGCTGGGGAGGGTGAAGTCCTTCTGGATCAGGTCGACGCCGTGGAAGGCAGGATGGCCTGCTTCGATCCCCGAGTCGAGCACGGCGACGGTGATCCCTTCGCCCGAATAAGGGCAGGTGCTGGCTCCGACGGCTTGAACTCCCCAGGCTTTGCTGTCAGCAGGCGTCGACCTGGCCACCAAGCTCTCCTGATCGCCCTCGTCGTCGTCGTGCTCGACCGGCTCGATGAGCTGGAGTTCCATGACAGGTGCCAGGCCCTTGACTTCTTTGTCGCGGAGTAGATCCTCGGCCTCGTCCGGCCCCAACTGCTCAACCTCGACCTCGATCTCTCTGCCTTCGCGGTCGGCGACCTCACCGTCAGGACTTTTGCTGGCGACCTCCAGCCCGTAGGACAAGACCTCTCCACTGCGATAGACATCCGTCGGATCTGTCGAGTCGGCACGCGGACTCCGCAGCACGGCGTAGGTCTCAGTGAACATCCCTCATCTCCCGTTTCGATTGTCGAGGCGTCCGACCGTGGAGCGACCGGGGCCTGTCTCAGGCTTCATCCTGAGTTTAGCGAGATTTCTCTTTAGGCCGCGAGATCCACAGAGTAGGGCCAACGAGCTCGAGAGAGCAGCGCCCCAGGTGCGGGCCGCAATGTTCCCAAGCGCGATCGACCCCGAGCGGCCTGGTCGTTCGAGATCAGACAAGTCCCTCCCAACGAGACAGTCCATAGGCACAAAGCGATCTGATTGTTCGAGATCGAACAAGATCCCTCCCAACGAGAAGATTTCAGAGCAAAGAAACGTCTCGCACCGAGAACCTCGATGCGAGACCAAGTCATTCGCTCGGTCGACTCACCGAGCAATTCAAAGCTGGTTCGCTGACCCTACCGACCTGGTAATTCACGAGTCCGGGTGCTGCTGGAAACAGAGCGGTGCAAGGCGCCGGGGCTGGTGCAGCATAATTCATGTCATAAGAAAGGTTGGCGGTTCTTTTCACCGGTAGAACATCGATATTGACGGGCCCTCCCGATCGAGCACCGGACTCGTGAATTACCAGGTCGGTCATGGAGCCCTCGTCAGGCTCTGGGTAGCTTGCCGTCAATCGCATTTGTCTAGGTTCTGACACCAGGGCCGGTTTTATCCCACCCTTTCTGCAACTTTTTTCTCGCGCTCGATTAGGGCTATGCGGACAGCAACACACCTCCCGTCGGCGAGCCTCGAAACGCAGCCTGCAGCTCAGCCTTGGCGTGTTGACGCTGCGACGCCTCGGCGGCGCTAGATCACACCCTTTGGCGACCCGGTACAGGCTCGCCTTCGGAGGAGAGGCTTCTATGCGCCCGGACTGAGCCGAAAGGTGAAACGGGCGACGAAAACGGGCTCGTCGCCGGGTGGGGTGCCGTCCACCTGCACCACATACTCGCCGGGCTCGAGGTTCTCCGAAGCGAGCACGAAGGGCAGCGCCTGGCGCTCGTCCGGTGTCAGGCCGCCGGCCCGGTCGATCTCCTGACCTTGCTGGCTGAGGGTCGCTCGATAGCTGGCGTAGTCCGGATCACCGATCTCGAGCAGCAAGACCATGGAGCCGGGATTCTGCGGTGGATAGACCAC
>JBCCGX010001433.1:0-2314 GCA_039029035.1 Acidobacteriota bacterium
AAGAAGCCAGGGGCGATGACGGTGACCTCGGCCATCCGCGGCATCTTCGAGCAGCGCCCGATCCGTGAAGAGTTTCTCGATCTGTTGCGCAAGAACTGAGCTGGTAGCTAGTACAGCAGCTCGGAAGTTCACACCCTAACCTTCTCCCCCCGCAGCCGTGGGGAGAGGGGACCTGATTTGGGGCCAGCCGTCCGGAGCCCGGAGGGCGGCAAACTGTAGCCTCGGGCGTGAGCCCGTGGGCGCAGGCTCAGGCGACGCCCTCAGGCCTCGGCGCGCTGCGCGATGCCGCGCAGCATGCCACGGAAGACGAGGGCGTGTAAGGGATAGATGGCGTACCAGTAGAGCAGCCCGAGCAGGCCCGAGGAATCAAAGATGGCGGTTTGGCGAATGGTCGAGCCGCTGTCCGACGGGTGGACCTTGAACTCGAGCCAGGCGCGGCCAGGGACTTTCATCTCGGCGATGAGGCGCAGGCACTGGTTGGGCTGCAGCTCTTCGACCCGCCACCAGTCGAGGGCGTCGCCGACCTGTAGGTTTTCGGGGTCTGGGCGGCTGCGGCGGATGCCGACGCCGCCGAAGAAGAGATCGAGGACGCCGCGTAGACGCCACAGCCAGTTGGCGTAGTACCAGCCGGTGGTGCCGCCGATGCGCCGAATCGGGCGAAAGGCGGCCTCCGGGGGTGCCGCGACGTCGATGCAGCGCGAGTCGACCAGGCGGCTGCCGACCCGATCGCCACCCCAGCCCGGAGTGGGGCCGGCGGCCGACAGGGCGTCGGACCAGCGGGTCACTGCAAGCTCTTCGTCTTCATTGCGCAGCGCCTCGGCCAGGGCCTGGCGGCAGGAGCGCGGCCGGATCGAGAAGGCTTCGTGCGCGGCCGGGTCGCGGACGATGGTCGGATGGCAGATGCTCTCGATCAGCTTGCGCCCGACCCGGGCATAGAGCGGCGTCACCAGGCCGAGCCATAGGCTGGAGAGTCGCGGTGTCAGCACCGGTACCGGGATCATCAACCGGCGCAGGCCGCGCAGCCGGGCGTACTCGCGCATCATGTCGCCGTAGGACACTTGATCGGCCCCGCCGATCTCGAAAGTGCGATGCCCTTCGGCGGGTAGATCCAGCGCGGCGGTCAGGTAGCTCAACAGGTCGGTGATAGCGATCGGCTGGGCGAGCATCTTCACCCAGCGTGGGGTGACCATGACCGGCAGCCTTTCGACCAGGGCGCGCAGCATCTCGAACGACAGACTGCCCGAGCCGAGCACCACCGAAGCGCGCAGCTCGATCGTCTGCACGCCCGATTGGCGCAGGATATCGCCCACCTCATGGCGGCTGCGCAGGTGCGGTGACAGGGCTTCGTCGCCACTGCCCAGGCCTCCCAGGTAGATCAGGCGGCGAACGCCCTGCTGCTTGGCGACGGCACCGAAGGTGCGCGCAGCCTGGCGATCGAGGCGCTCGAAGTCCTGGTCCTGGCCCATGGAGTGCACCAGGTAGTAGGCCACGTCGACCCCTTCGAGGGCCGACTCGAGGCTGGTGCGATCGAGCACGTCGCCTTGCACCACCTCGACTCCGGGCTCGACTCGCGAGGCCAGGAACTCGGGCCGGCGGGCGAGACAGCGCACGCGGTGGCCGGCGGCGCACAGCGAGCGCAGCAGCCGGCCGCCGACGTAGCCGGTGGCGCCGGTGAGCAGAACGAGGGGCCGGTCCTTCGCGGACGCCTGGGCGCTGGTGCTCATGCGCTCTGCCGCGCTTTGAGCGTCGCCAGGCCGCCGTCGACCCCCCAGACCTGGCCGGTGACCCAATCGCTCTCGGTGCCGAGGAGCCACTCGATCAGGCCGGCGATCTCGTCCGGGCGTCCGACCCGGGCCAGCGGGTGCAGGGCGAGGGAGGTTTCGAGGGCCTTGGAGTTCTCGATGATGCGTCGGCTCATCGCCGAGTTCACCAGGCCGGGAGCGATGGCGTTGACCCGGATGCCGGAACCGGCGTAGGTGGTCGCCGCCGCCCGCACCAGGCCTTCGACGCCGGCTTTGGCTGCAGCGATCGCCTCGTGGTTGGCCAGGCCGATCGACGCTGCAGCGGAGGAAACGAGGACCACCGAGCCGCCACTGCGGCGCATCGCGCGGGCCGCCGAGCGCACCGTGGCGAAGGCGGAGCCGAGGTTGGTGGCGAGGGTGTTCTCGAACTCGGCGGCCGAGGTCAAGTGGGCCGGTTTGAGGAGGATGGAGCCGACACAGTTGGCGGCGCCTTTCAGGGTGCCAGGCAGGCGCTTGGCCTCGTCGAAGGCGTCGGCGACCTGGTCGAAATCGCGCGCATCGAGCTCCAGGGG
>JBCCGX010001434.1:0-2313 GCA_039029035.1 Acidobacteriota bacterium
CGCGGAGCACGACCTGCTCGAGTCGACCCGCGGCTTCGCTTCGAGGGTTCTGCACGCCGAGCCCTTCTTCGTCACCGCGGCCAAGGCGGGCCGCAAGGTGGTGGTCCTCTCCTCCACCCAGTCCTATCCCCCGGAGCCCCACCTTGCGGCGCTACGACGGGCTGGCGTACCCCAGGAGGACTTCTCGAGCTTCAGCGGCTTCGAGCACCGGATCGCCGATGGCATGATGCACGACGCCACGGCGCTGCGCTCCGCCGGCTCGGCTTGGGATGACGTCGAACGTCTCGGAGAGGCCTTTGAGCTGCAGTTTCGCATCGCCGAGTCCTCTTTTCACGGCTTGGTCTTCGACGACCCCGGAGCGCCGGTCGACGGCCTTGACTCGCTGCTGCTGCGGCAGGAAGAGACCCAACGCGAGACCCTGCTACGGCCACACCAGGCCAGCGACGCGGCCGACGGGTGGAGTGGATCGTTTCGCATTCCAGCCGGCGAGCGCGAGGGCAACACCTTCTTCCGCCTCTTCGACCTCGCTCCGGACGGTTCTCGCCTGGCCCTCTACCAGCGCACGGTCAGCGCGCTCGACGGCGCCCACACCGAAGAGCGGCTGGCGGCCTACCGTGAAGCCTATGCCGGCTTCCATGATCCCGCGGCAGCGCTCTACCGCGACGGTCGACTCGGACGCCCCATCCCGCTCGGCGGCGATGGGACGGCCGAGGAGCGCTACCTCGAGCTCGCCGCCTTCGACGCCAAGCAGCTCGAGGGCGGCACGCGCTTCGCCCTCGAAACCTGGCAGCCCGACGTGCTGCTCCATTACACCTCGATCACCGACGATGCCGGCCACCTGTGGATCGGCCTGCTCGATCCGGCGAACCCCGAGTACGACCCGCAGGTGGCGGCGCGGATCTGGCCCTACTACACCCGGATCTACCAGCAGCTCGACGACTGGCTCGGTTCGATCCTGCGCCACGCCAGGCCCGACGCCATCATCGCCGTGGTTTCGGACCACGGCATGTCGGGTTCCCAGCGCTACGTCTACCTCAATCGGGTGCTGCAGGAAGCCGGGCTTCTGACTTACACCTCGGGCAGCAAGATCGACCTCACACGGACTCAGATCCTGGCGGCGGAGTCCGCCTTCTTTCTACGCGTCAATAGCCGAGACCGGAAGGGTGGCATCGTCAGCGCGGACGAGCGCCCGCAGGTTCTCGACGCGGCGGAAGCGGCACTGCTTGCCGTCACCGACCCGCGAAGTGGCCGTCGCGTGTTTACCCGCATCTTTCGCCCCGAAGATTCGCCGGAGCGTGGCATCGACGGGCCTTCGAGCGGCGATCTCTACTTCGACCTGGCGCCGGGCTTCTATCCCAAGAAGGGCTTCGCCGACGCCACCCTCACCCCGAGTCAGTGGCCCTGGGGGGAAGGCACCCACGGCTTTTGGCCCGAGCGGCGCGACATGCACGCCATCTTCTACGCCACGGGGTACGGCTTGAAGCAAGGCCACCTGGCACCGCCGATGCGCCACATCGACGTGGCACCGACCCTGGCTCGGCTGGCCGGCTTCCCGGCGCCGCCCGAGGCCACGGGCGAGGTCATCGAAGGGATGATGGTCGAGCCATGAGTCGTTCCTGCCAACTCGGCCTGGTGCTGCTGCTCGGCCTCGGTGGCTGTGGCGGCGAGCCTCCCGGCGATGCACCCGCGCCGCCGGCAGCAGCAAGCCCCAGCGTCCCGCCGGCCAAGTGGCTCAGCGACGTGACGCAGCAGGCCGGGATCGACTTCCTCCACGCCCACGGCGGCAGTGGTGAGCGCTACATGGTGGAGACCATGGGTGGGGGCGGCGGCTTCTTCGACTTCGACGATGACGGCTGGCTCGACCTCTATCTCGTCCAGAGTGGCCCACTGCCCGGCTTCGATGGCCCGACGCCGCCCGGCGACACGCTCTATCGCAATCGGGGCCGAAACGGCCACAACCGGGGCCGAAACGGCCACAACCGGGGCATCCAGGGCAGCGACACCCCCGCCTTCGAACACCATCCGGCGGTACCGGCCGCCGAGCCCGGCTACGGCATGGGTGCCTGCTTCGCTGACGTCGACAACGACGGGCACACCGATGTCTACCTCACCCGTTTCGGGCCCGACCGCTTGCTACGCAACGAGGCAGGCCAAAGCCTCACCGACATCACCGAGACGGCGGGGATCGACAACCCCCACTGGGCGGCGAGCTGCGCCTTCGCCGATTACGATCGTGACGGCTGCCTCGATCTCTACGTCGTCAACTATGTCGACTTCACCCTCGACAACCACCGGCGCTGCGCCGAGGGCAAC
>JBCCGX010001435.1:0-2311 GCA_039029035.1 Acidobacteriota bacterium
GGATCGTGGGTGATGAAGACGATCGTTCGGCCGTCGCCGTTGAGCTGCTGGAAGAGAGTCATGATGCCCTCCCCCGAGGCGCGATCGAGATTGCCGGTCGGCTCGTCGGCGAGGATCAGGTCGGGCTCGGTGACCAGGGCACGGGCGATCGCTACGCGCTGCTGCTGACCGCCGGAAAGCTCGCTCGGCGTGTGGGTCGAACGATCCGCCAGGCCGACTCGGTCGAGCGCTTCGGCGGCTCGGCGTCGGGGTGCGTCGAGGTGGGAGTAGACCAGTGGTAGCTCGACGTTCTCCACCGCCGTCGTCCGCGGCAGCAGGTGGAATTGCTGGAAGACGAAGCCGATACGCCGGTTGCGCCAGCGCGCCAGCTCGTCCGGCGTCTTGTCGGCCACCAGCTCGCCACCGAGCCGGTACTCTCCGGCGTCGGGGCGGTCGAGCAGCCCGAGAAGATTCATCAGCGTCGTCTTGCCCGATCCCGAGGGTCCGACGATGGCGACCATCTCGCCCGCATCGACGTCTAGATCGACACCTCGGAGTACCTCGAGCCGAGCCTCGCCTGGGCGTTGGAACGATTTGCAGATCCCGCGCATACGGATCATCTCAGTCTCCTGTGACGCTTTGGCGTCGGATCGTTTGGGTGGCTTTACTCGGGATGCAATCGAAGAACATCCCCATCCTCCAGGCCGCCGAGGATCTCGACCACACCGTCCGTACGCCAGCCGCTCTGCACTTCCTGTTCGGCCCAGGCGCCGTCGCGCCGGACGTTGACGTAGGTGCGGCCGTCGCGGCGGTGCACGGATCGGCGCGGTGCGATCAACACGTTCTCTCGCCGCTCGAGCTCGAGCCGCAGATGGGCCGTCATTTCGGGGCGCAGCTGGACGCCCTCAGTGGCTTCGTAAGCGAGCAGGACAACGTAGTTCACCACGTTGCCCTGTAGCTCCGCTTTCGGCCGGATGGCGGTGACGGTGGCGGGGATCTCGACCTCGGAGTAGGTGTCGACGGTGAAGGTCGCCGATTGACCGACGAAGACCCGGCCGATGTCGGTCTCGTCGACGAACGCCCGCACTTCGAGCCGTTCCAGATTGATGATGGTGACGAAGGTGGGTGCCGCGAAGCTGGCCGCGACGGTCTCTCCGCGCCGAGTGCTCACCTCGGCGATCACGCCGTGGATCGGTGCCGTGATGCGGCTGTAGCCCCGGTTGATCTCTGCCGCCCGCAGTCGCGCTGCGCGGCTTTCGACCCGCGCCACTGCCACCGCCAGGTCGCGTTCAGCGACGTCGAGCGCCGCAGCCGGCAAGACTTCTTGCGCGGCCAGGCGGCGTTGTCGAGCGGCGGCGCTCTGCGCCTGGGCAAGCTCGGCGCGGGCAAGCTCCAGGTCGGCCTTGGCCTGCTCGACCCCGGCGTCGAGCTCTTTGGAATCGAGCCTTGCCAGCAGGTCGCCGGCCTGCACTCGATCGCCGACCCGCACCGGCAGATCGACCACCCGGCCCGAGACCCGCGAGCCGACCTCGATCTCCGCTCCGACCGCCGGTCGGATCACTCCGGTTGCCAGCACCGTACGCTCGAGGGTGCGCCGACCCGTGAAAGCAGTTTCCACCTCGGTCTCCATCGGTGCGGCGTCCCAGCGCCAAACCAGCGCACCGGCCGAAAGAACCGACAACCCGATGGCCCAAAGCCCTGCCCGTACCCTACTCATCGCCTTCTCCTCCTTGGAGTCCGACGGACCCGAGGTCCGCTCGAGGAGAGACGATAGAACGGAGATTTAGCGCCGGTTTGACCGACTTGTCACAGGATGTAACGCGACTCGATGCGTGCTCTCAGGCCAGAACCCGCAACGCCTTGGGCACGACTCGCACCGTTGCCGGGTCCGCCGGCAGGCATTCGCCGTCGACCTCGTAGGGCAGAAAACCCTGGGCCGGGTCGAGCCGCACGCTCTCGGCTTGGAGCGAGCGGACGATGGGTAGCCGCACGTGGCGGCCGGTGAGGAATTGCAGTAGGCGGTAGGGGAGCTGCCAGAGGGGTACGGGAGGAATGAGGACGACGTTGATGCGTCCATCGTCGAGGCGGGCCTCGGGCGCAACTCGCATGCCCTTGCCGAAGTACTGGCCGTTGGCCAGGGCCAAGAGGAAGAATTCGCCGTTGTAGAACGCTCGGCCGTCGACCTCGATGCGGCAGGCAATCGGCCGGTAGCCGAGCAAGGCCCTGAGGGTCGTCGTCAGGTAGGTGAGATGACCCTTTCGCGGGTTGGCGTTGACTGCCGGCACGACGGCGCCCGACAAGCCGGCCGAAGCGATGTTGATCCCGTAGCGCC
>JBCCGX010001436.1:0-2304 GCA_039029035.1 Acidobacteriota bacterium
CCGTTCTTACACCAGCAGGCCTTTTAAGGTCCGCATCCTCGCGGCATCGGCCAAACCGCGTGAGTCCGAAGGCCTGTTCATCCGTCAGACGGTGTCGAACAAGAACCCCTATGTCGGCGAGCAGGTGATCTACACCTGGCGATTCTTCCACCGAGTCCACGCCGAGAACGCGCAGTTGATCACCCCCTTCGAGTTCGAGGGCTTCCTGGTGGAAGATCTAGGCGATGTGCGGCAGTACCGTGCCACCCGGGGCGGTCAGGAGTATGTCGTCAACGAGATCCGCAAGGCGCTTTTCCCCCAGGAGCAGGGCCTTTTCACGATTCCCGAGTCGCAGCTCAGCTGCCAGGTCATCACCCGGCGCCGCGGCCGGCGCGGCAGCCTCTTCGACGACATCTTCAGCCGAGGCTCAGCCCAGGGCAAAGTGCTGACGGGGGCGGCGATCGAGGTCAACGTGCGCCCGCGGCCGGCGGCGCCGAGCGGCTTTTCCGGCTTGGTGGGGGACTTCGACATCCGCAGCTCGATCGCCAAACGGGAGCTGCAGGTCGGCGAGTCGGCGACCTGGAAGCTGACCGTCAACGGCACCGGCAACGTGCAGATGATCGGTGAACCAGGGCTGCCCGATCTGAGTCAGTTCAAGATCTACGACGATCGTCCCGCCAGCTCGATCAAGCGGGACGGCAACGAGCTCAAGGGCTCGCGGACCTTTACCAAGGCCATCGTGCCACAAGTTTCGGGAGAGATTGCCGTGCCGGCGGTCGATCTGACCTACTTCGATCCCGAGGCTGGCACTTATCGCACCGCCTCGACGCCGCCGATCCTGCTGGCGGTGCGCCCGGCGGAAGGCAAAGAAGAGCTGCGACTGACCGAATCCGTCGCCCCGAACACCGGCAAGGTGGCGGTGCGCATCCTGGCCGACGACATCCTGCCGATCACCAAGGACCTCGATGCCGTCGCTGCAGCGCCCTTCGGTCATCGGGCCGATCCGGTGTGGCTGGGCGGGCTTCTGGCTCCGCCGCTGCTCTATTTCGGCTTGCTGTTCGCCCAGCGGCGCCAGCGCCATCTGGCAGTCAATGTCCACCTCGTGCGCCGTCGCTCGGCACTCAAGAAAGCCCTCAAAGGGCTCGGCGAGGTCGGTGCCACGGCCCAGGACGGCCGGCATCTCGAAGCGTCGCAAGCCGCCTCCCGGTTGCTGCGCGAATACATCGGAGACAAGGTGGGTCTCGAAGGGAGCGCTTTGACCCCCAGCGAGGCAGCGGAACAGCTGCGTCGCTGCGAGGTCGACGAAGAGACCGTAGAGGCAACCCAGAGGAAGCTCGAAGGCCTCGAAGCGGCGCAGTATGCCGGCGCCTCGGCTGCGGACAGCGGCGATCTGCAGGCCGAGCTCGGAAGCCTGCTCAAGCAACTCGAAGGCCAGATTCGAGTCGGAGGACGCCGGTGAGATCCACCCTTTTTCAACGGACCGGCGCACGGGGTGTCGTCGCGTTCATCGTCTGCCTGGCCTGTGCCTGGAGCCTGGGAGCCCAGGAGTCGACGCCCGAGGCGGTGGAGCCCTCGGAGCCGATGCCAATCCCGGCATCGACGGCCGAGACGGCTGCGGCTCCCCCAGGTGAGGCCGCGCCGCCCAGGGCCGTGGTGTCGGGCGAGATCTTCTACGCTGCCAACAGCGCCTATGAAGAGGGGAGCTTCGAGCAGGCGATCGATCTCTACCGGCAGATCCTTGCCGCGGGCCACGATAACGGTCATGTGCACTACAACTTGGGCAACGCCTTTCTACGCAACGGTGAGCTCGGTCGGGCCATCGCCTCGTATCGTCGCAGCGCCAGCTTCCTGCCGCGCGAACAGGACATCCAGGCCAACCTCGAGTTCGCCCGCAAGAGCCGCAAAGATGCCATCGAGCCGCCCCAGCCGGGCGCGGCCCAGCGCACCCTCTTCTTCTGGCACTACGCCCTTAGCCGAGCCGAGCTCGGTACCCTCGTAGTGATCCTCAATGCCCTCTTCTGGGGCATCTTGATTCTGCGAATCTTCCGCCGTGGCTCCGAAGCCCTACGCTGGATCACCATCATCCTGCTGATCCTGCTGCTGATCACCGGTGGCTCTCTCGCGATCCGTCATCTCCGGCCTCAGCAGATCGCGGTGATCGTGCCGCAGGAGGTCGATGTGCGCTCCGGTACCAACAAAGCCGACCTGGTGCTCTTCAAGCTCCACGCCGGCACCGAGGTCCGGGTCGTCGACCGGCGCGAAGGCACCCTGCGCATCGCCCTGCCGGACGAGGGCGGTGGCTGGATCGAGGCCGAGCACGCCGAC
>JBCCGX010001437.1:0-2302 GCA_039029035.1 Acidobacteriota bacterium
CCCTCGGCTGGCGACTCAAAGAGAACGTCTCGTTTTATTGGAAGAATGCTGAGTTCGCCAACGGCTCAGTCACCGTCGAAACCAACGCGATCGGCGGTCGCCAGATGCCGTCGGTCGTGGCGGATTCTTCGTTGGAAACCTTGCGGATACTGGTCTTGGGCGATTCGTTCTCCTTCGGCTGGGGTGTGGAGTCGGGCGAGGCCTATGCGGCTGTTTTGCAGAGCCTGTTGAACGGCGAGGGGCTTGGCCTTCGCATCGCGGTGTCGAATATGGCCGTTCCGGGCTATGGCCCGGAGCAGGTTGGGCAGGCTCTGAAGCGCTCTGCTGCCAAGCTCGATCCTGTTCCACGAGTCGTTGTGGTCGGGTTCACCGAGAACGATTTTGCCAATCTGGCGATCGGCGCGAACGAGAAGGTCGTGCGACGAGGGCATCTCGTCAGGCGAAGCTCTTTGCCAGGCAACGGCTCCGATTCTTTGGTGTCCGAGCTGACCTATCGGAGCATGCTCTTCAGAGCCTTGTTTCGACTCAAAGAGGCCGCGATCGTCAAGCTCGCCACGGGACCTCCGGCACCGGGTCCAAGCGCCGCCGCGCCGAGGCGTACGCTCTCTCGGCTGGATACGATCGAGCTGGAGATTTTCAGAAGGAAGCCGTCAGCCGAGGTGCAGAGGCTATTTCTGAAGGCTGAAGGCATTCTCGCGGACATTGCCAAGACCACGCGGGCGATGGATGCCGAGCTCGTCGTCATGGGAATCCCTTGGCCGCATAGTGTGTCCCAGGCGAAGTTCGAGGACTTCATCGAACGAGCCGGAGCAGATATCTCTCGATTCCATCGGCTCGCGCCCTCACAACGCTTGCGAACGGTTTGCCAGGGTTTGGGCATTCGGATGGTGGACATGAACGAGCTCCTGCAGGACCGTGTGAGGGATTTCGGGACGGCCGAGCTCTATTTCGAGACCGACGGCCATTGGACCGCCCAAGGGCATCGTGTTGCCGGGGAGCACCTCGCTGCCGAAGTGGGTGACGTCTTGAAGCGTCGAACGCAAATCAGCACCTTGGGCCAATGATCCTCCAGACCATCCAGACTGCGTGACGATCGCGACCCTGCGGGATCTATGATGGGGAAGGCGGCGCGTGGCCGCTTCGACGACGATGGAGAGCGCGATCAAGGCGGAGAAGGGTGAGCTCGCCCACTGGGTGGAGCGGAGCCATGCCGGCGACACGGACGCCCAGAACCGGCTGGTCGACGAGATCGGCGGGCTGGTGCGGTCAACGGCGCGGCGCTCGCTGGGTGATCCCGACGACGTGGAGGATCTGACCCAGAACATCTTTCTGGCGGTTTTCCGTGGGCTGTCGACGTTTCGCGGTGAGGCGCATTTCCGCACCTGGCTGACGACGGTGGCGCGCAACGAGGCACGCAAGTTCTTGCGCCGGCGGATCCGGCGGGAGGATCCGGTGCGCGACGCCGACCGCGAGCCGGATCGCCTGGCGGGGCGACCGTTTCGGGATCGCCTGGAGGCCCGGCGGTTGGATCAGGCGCTCGGAAAGATCCCACCGGGGGATCGCGAGGCCTTGGAGCGCGTGGTGTTCGAAGGGTTGAGCTATGCAGAAGCCGGTGCAGCGCTCGACTGCTCGCCAGGTGCGGTACGCGGCCGGGTGTACCGGGCGCGTTGCGAGCTCCGACGTCTGCTGGACGCTTCGTGAGAATCTGGAGACCGTGAGAATCTGGAGACCCTGAGGAGTTGGTGACAGTGAGGACCAGATGATGGAAACGAGACAACCTCAGATCGAGCTGACCTGTACCGAGGCCCTGGAGATCGTCTCGGCGAGCTTCGATGGGGAAGCGTCGCTGCGCGAGGCTGATGTCTTGGCGAGCCATCTCGTCGACTGTTCGGACTGTCGCCGAGCAGCCGAGGCCCTCGCAGCCGACGACGATCTGCTGCGCCGCCTCGGTCGCCGATCGCCGAGCGCTGACGTGGCTCCGGAGCCGAGGATGGCCCCGGCTAGGCCCTGGCTGCCCTGGGCCGCCGCCGCGGCGTTGGCTCTGGCGCTGCTGGCTGGGCTTTTCCTGAAGTCGTTGCACCAGCCGCCCGCGACGCCGAAGATCGCGACGCAACCGGAGTCCGTCGCCGAGCCTGCCGTCGATCCGACCCCTGCGGCTCATGACGACCTCGACGCCGAGCTCGATCGCTTGACGGCCCAGGCCGAAACCTTGATCGCCCGGCTCGATGACGCGTCCCGAGACGTGGCCCGTCAGCGACCCAATCCTTTCCGCAACAACCGTTCCGACAACCCTTTCGCAGAC
>JBCCGX010001438.1:0-2301 GCA_039029035.1 Acidobacteriota bacterium
CATCGACTATGTCTACTACCACGACATGGAGCTGCGCTCGATCAATCAGGACAGGAGTGGCGACGGCAACGATTTCACCATCGACCTGTTCAACTCCGGGCTGCATTGGGCCAATTTCTCCAACCTGCTGTTCACCGACAACGGCGGCTGGTTCGCCCGCGGCGCCGGGCCGAACAGTGGCCCCGACGAGGGCCCCTTGCGCTGGCAGAACATCACCCGCACCACCCACGGCTGCGATTTCTCGCAGTGCGGCTCCGCCGCCGGCTGGCCGGGCTTCAAGATCTGGGGCTACATCTCGGGTATCGAGATCCTCGATTCCATCTGGGACGCCAACGTCGCCGCCTGGGAGCCCAATCCGAGCGGTGGCCACGGCGCTCAATTCGTCGTCGTGGCACAGTGCAGCCAGGATTGGGCAATCCGCAACAACGAGATCATCGATGCTTCCGTGGTGCTGACCATCCAGCCGACATCGGCCGGCTTCTGCGACAACGGCGACGCCCGGCCGGTCGAGGACGTGGTCTTCGATCGCAACATCGCCCGCAACACCTACGACCAATGGGGCTTCGGTAATGCCGGTGTGCAATTCCTGCGCAGTGCCTCGGGTGCTGGGGAAGGCGATGTCGCCGGCGAGACGGTGGCGACGGTCGAGATCACCAACAACTTCTTGTCGACCACGGGGGTCCCGTGGGAGAGCTGTATCTGGGCCCTGGCCGGTAACGGCGTCGCCAGCCCGCCGGGGGAGATCGTGGTGGCCAACAACACCTGCTCTGGCGGCATTCGGCGCTGGGCGGCGATCTCGGTCGGCGAAGTCGACGGGCTTGGCGATCCGAATTTCCCGCAGCAGAACCTGACGATCAAGAACAACATCGTCACCGATCTCGGCGCGGACCAGCGCAATGTGCAATTCACCTACTCCCCGTCCGGTCTGGCGATGGACGCCAACGTCTACGACCCGGCAGGGACCTGGGAATGGACCTTCGGCGGTGAGACCAATCTCGGCACTTGGCGTTTTCGATCCGGGGCCGATAGCGACTCGGCGACCTGCCTGCCGCAGTTCGAAAATGCCACAGGCGGCGACTTCCACCTGCGCCTGACCGACACCTGCGCGCGCGGTTTCGGCGAGGAGTTGGGGGGCCTCCTCGACGACGACGTCGACGGCGATCCGCGGGTTCTGGATGGGGCCTGGGACGTCGGGGCCGACGAGCTGTCGGTCATCTTCGCCGACGGCTTCGAATCCGGCAACACCGCGGCCTGGTAGGGCGGCTACGAGGCGTGCCGGCGGCCGCGAGCGGCTCGGATCGGCGCGTAGGCCAGGTCGGCGAGCTTGATCAGCAACAACAGCAGGGTGATGATCGCGGGAGAATGGATGGGCTGCCTGGCGATGAAGGCGGCGTCATAGCTTTCGTCTGCATAATGCAGAGTCGAGGCAGGGCTGAGCCAGATTTTCAGCCAGCTGCGCCAGGATCCGGCGCTGCGCCGGATCGGGTAGATCCCCATACGTCTCGCCAACCGGTCGCAGTAGGGAAACATCTCGACCGGATACATGGATTCCGAATCCAGCTTGGGGAAGGCTTGCCGGAGAGAGCTTCGTTCGCGGCGATGGGCTGCGGCGATGTCCCGCGGGCGGGTCTGACGGCCGGATAGCAGACCGGTCGCGTACTGCGCCTGCATCTCACTGATGCTGGGAATGTTGCCCAGGATCGGCCGGGCGAAGCCGACGAGAAATAGGTTGTCGTGCTCGACGTGGAGGCAGCCGAGGTAGAAATCTGCCGGGGTCAGTGTGCCACCCGAGATCGCGCCGAGGTTTGAGGTGAAACCGATCGTGGGGACCAGGCAATCGGGCTCGACGTCGATCGGGTCGCCGTCGTCGAAGCTGGCGTAGGTGGTGAAGGTGTCGTCCAAAGGCGGCCCGACGATGCGTAAGCGGCCCTCGGCGACGGCGTCGAGAAAGTCGTCGCTCTTGTTGTGGAACATGTTGAACAGCGAGTCTTTCGATTTTTCGGTCAGCTTGGCGGTCCAGTACTTTCGCCTTTCGCGGACCGAGAGGGCGCCGGTCAGTTGGCCCTGCCGGCGACGGAAGAGGCGCTCGAAAGTCTCCTGATGCTTGATTCTCGCCTCGACGAACTTCTGCCCGATGGTGTTGCGCAGGTCTTGGTGGATCGAGAGCATGAGGCGGGTACGGAGGAAGTCTGACGGCACCCCCTTGATCGGGTGGTACCTGGGGCTGACACGGATGCCCGTGCGCAGCGACATCAGCACCCGGTTGCCGAGAGCCGGATCGGCCAGGCGGTTGGCGATGTC
>JBCCGX010001439.1:0-2298 GCA_039029035.1 Acidobacteriota bacterium
GGATAGCTGTCCATCAGCTTGGGGCTGGGCAGGGGGTTGTAGCCGCCCATGGGCACGCGGGTCATGCTCTCGATGCCGGCGCAGACGAAGGCGTCGCCCGCGTTCATCTGGATGGCGCCGGCGGCCATATGCACCGCCTGCATCGACGAGCCGCAAAAGCGGTTGACCGTGGCGCCGGCCACCGAGATCGGCAGGTCGGCGAGCAGACCGATCAGACGGGCGACGTTGAAGCCCTGCTCGCCCTCGGGAAAGGCGCAGCCGACGATCACGTCTTCCAGATCCTCGGGCTTGACGCCGGTGCGCTCGATCAGCCCGCGCACCACCTGCGCCGCAAGATCATCCGGCCGCACCTTGGTGAGCTCGCCCTTGTGGGCGAAGTGGAAGGGCGAACGGGCATAGCCCGCGATTACCACGTTCTTCATCTCATCCGTTCCTTTCGCCTGGCCGGGCGCGCTTCGCCGGCCTCGATCCGCCAGTCGTCTTGCCACCGCCTTCACCGCTCAGCCCGTCGAGCGCAAGACGTTCGATGTCTCTCAGTTCCTTCAGGGTCTCTTCCAAAGCGTCGCGCTTCTCCTCGAGCTCGGCGATGCGCTGGCGGCTGCCGTCGAGCAGCGCCTGGAACTGCCGGCGCTCGCCGTCCTCCATGTCGTAGAGTTCGAGCCATTCCCTGGTCTCGGCGAGCGAGATGCCGAGCCGCTTGCCGCGCAAAATGAACCCGAGACGCACCCGGTCGCGATCCCCGAAGATCCGGTTCTTGCCCGCCCGCCTCGGCGCGAGGAGGCCGCGATCCTCGTAAAAGCGGATCGCGCGCGGCGTGATCTCGAACATCGCCGCAAGCTCGCCGATGCTATAGGCGCGCCCATCCTGCGCCAGGCCGCCATTCATGGTCATGCCATCCGTCATACCGCCCCCTGTCGCTCCTGCTCCTCGCGCTTCAGCTCCTTCTTCAGGATCTTGCCGACCGCGGACTTCGGCAGCGTCTCCCGAAACGCGACGATCTTCGGGATCTCGATCGGCGACAGCCGATCCTTGAGGAAAGCGATCAGCGCCGCCTCGTCCAGATCCGAGCCCTCCACGCGCACCACAAAAGCCTTCACCGTCTCGCCGCGATAGTCGTCCTCGATGCCCAGAACCGCAGCCTCGGCCACGTCGGGATGCTCGTAGAGCGCTTCCTCGACCACCCGCGGATAGACATTGAAGCCGCTGCAGATGATCAGCTCCTTCAGCCGGTCGACGATGAAGCCGTAGCCGTCCTCGTCCAGATAGCCGACATCGCCGGTGTGCAGCCGGCCGTTGCGGATGGTGCTCGCCGTCTCGTCGGGCCGCTTCCAGTAGCCCTTCATCACCTGCGGCCCGGAGAGGCAGATCTCGCCGCGCTCGCCCGGCGGCAGCACGGTCTCGCCGTCCTCCATCGAGACGATCTCGACGCTGGTGGCGGGAAAAGGCACGCCGAACGAGCCCTCCTTCTGCAGGCCGGTAAAGGGATTGCAGTGGGTGACGGGGGCTTCGGTCAGCCCATAGCCTTCGAAGATGGTGCAGCCGGCCTTGCTCTCGAACGCCTGCTTGACCTCCATCGGCAGCGGCGCGCCGCCGGAAAGGCAAAGCTTGATCGAGGTCAGGTCGAAACGGCCAATGTCCTTATGGCTGCTGATCGCGTTGTACAGGGTCGGCACGCCCGGCATCATCGTCGGCTTCTTGCGGGTGATCGTCTTCAGCGCCTGATCCAGATCGAAACGCGGCAAAAGGATGAGCATGGCGCCGACGCGAACGCCATAGGAGAGCACCGTGCTCACGGCAAAAACGTGAAAAAGCGGCAGCAGGCCCAGGATGCGCTCCTTGCCGAGTTCGGTCTCCGGCGCCCAGGCCGCGAGCTGATCGGCATTGATCACCAGGCTCGCATGGCTGTGCACGGCCCCCTTGGGAATGCCGGTGGTGCCGCCGGTATACTGAATGAGCGCGATATCCTCATCCGGATCGACCGGGATGGTGGCGAAGTTGCCGTCATTCTCCGTCAGCTGGGCAAAGGTCACGTAAGCCGGGCTGCTCGGCATCGTCGCGATGTCGCCGCGCTTGACCCAGGGATAGAGAAGGCTCTTCGGAAAAGGCAGGCAATCTGCAAGCCGCGCCACCACCACAGCCTTCAGGAGACGTTTCTCGACCAGCGGCTGAAGCTTCGGCAGCAAAAGCTTCAGATCCAGCGTGATCATCACCTCGGTCTCGCTGTCCGTCACCTGCTGCTCGATCTCGCGGGTCACGTAAAGCGGGTTGTAATTCACCACCGTGCCGCCCGCACGCAGA
>JBCCGX010001440.1:0-2298 GCA_039029035.1 Acidobacteriota bacterium
ACCCGGGCGCGGCGTGAACGGCTGACGCGCAGGCGGGTTCCATCCTCGAGGACGACGTTACGGGCGCCCTTGAAGAGATGCTCGATCTCGATGATTTGGTCGAGATTGACGATCGCTCCGCGGTGCACGCGGAGGAACCTCGCGGGGTCGAGCTGTTGCTCGAAGGCGGCCAGGGAGTTGCGCACCAGGTGCGAGCCCTTGGCGGTGTGCAGGCGAGCGTAGTAGTCCTCGCTTTCGATCCAGGTGACGTCGCGCGCCTTGAGGATCAGGGTGCGGTCGCCCGAGCTGACGCGGATGCGCTGAAGATAAGTCGGCCGCGGCTCGGTGGGTGCGGAGGCTTCGGTGCCCTGGAGCTCTGCAGTGAGGCTCGCCATTTTGCCGGCAAGCTCGCCGAGGCGCTGCTCGCGGACGCGGCGCTTGGCTCGTTCGAGAGCGGCAAAGAAGCGTTCGTCTGAAAAGGGCTTGACGACGTAGTCCAGCGCTTCGAGCTCGAAGGCGTTCACCGCGTGGTGGCCGTAGGCGGTGACGAAGACGATCGCCGGCAGCTCCTCGGGTTGCAAGGCACCGAGAACCTCCAAGCCACCGCGCTCGGGCATCTCGATGTCGAGGAAGACGATATCGGGCCGCTCCTTACGAATGGCCGCCAGGGCGCTGGCGCCATCGCCGTACTCCCCGGCCAGCTCCACTTGCGGATCCTGCGCCAGCAGGTCACGCAAGGTGTCGCGCGCCAGAGGCTCGTCGTCGACTGCCAGGACTCGGAAGTGGCTCATCCGACCGCTGCCTGCGGCAGATCTTCGGCCGGTCGATCGGCGGGCAGCTCGACACCGACGATCACGCCGCCGTCGGTACGGCGTCGTAGGGCGAGGGAGCCACGGTCGCCATAGAGCTGGTGGATGCGGGAGCGAGTGTTGGTGAGGCCGACGCCCTCGTCATCGAGCGAAAAACCGTCTGGCAGACCGACGCCGTCGTCGCTGACGGTCAACCGCAGGCGATCCTGTTCGATGCGGGCGCGGATCTCGATCTGCCCCGGCGCAGCGCGCTTGCCGATGCCGTGGCGGATCGCGTTCTCCACCAGAGGCTGCAGCAGGAAGCTCGGCACGAGCTGCTCGGCACAGTCCTCGCCGATGTCGTAGTCGACCTGCAAGCGATCGGCGAATCGGGCTCGTTGCAACTCGACGTAGCGCTTGACGAAGTCGAGCTCTTCGGCCAGCGGCACGGTGGAGTGCTCCGAGCGCTCCAGGGTCGAGCGCAGCAGGTCACTCAGGCCGAATATCATCTCGAGGGCGCTGTCGTTGCTCTTGCGACGCACCAGGGCGGCGATCGAGTTGAGGGTGTTGAACAAGAAGTGAGGCTGGATTTGAAGCCGCAGTGCTTCGAGCTGCGCCCGCGCCAGCTCGGTCTCGAGCTGCGACTCCCGCAGCTCCGCCTGCCGCGCCCGGCGATAGCCCGCCAGCCCGTAGCCGAGCACCAAGCCCATGCTGTAGATCAGCAGGTCGATGTGGAACCAAGAGCGGAAGGAGCGCATGAGACCTTCCGGAAACGAGTAGGTATCGACCGGAATGTAGGGCTGCAGGAGAGTGAAGGCGCCGGCCACGAGCGGCAGGTGGAGGAGGGTCAAACCGACTGCGGCGGCCGTTTGTCGCAGCCACCACCAAGGGCGCCGGGACTGTGGCCGCAGCAGGCGACTTCCCGTGCGCAACAGCCATGGCGCGAAGGCGCACCAATAACCCCAGCCGACGAGCTGCCAGGCGAAGAGCCGCCACCAGTCATGGCCGTGGTCGAACATCGAGAGCTGGATCTGGCTCGACACCAGAAGCGCCGCGACCAGCGCCGCGGTGGCGGCGCCGGAAAGCACCCAGCGGACCGGGATCTCATCGTCTGACAGGGCACCACGCATCGGACTACCGTAACTCGCGCCGTGGGCGAGCGGCAAGTTTGGCGCAGCCGGCGTCGATCGGCTGCAGTGAACGGCCAGGTTGGTGCAGTCAGGGTGCCCGTCACCGTCGTCCGCGCCTGGAACCCTCGGTGACCTCGACAAGTCGTCAGATTAGAGCTCTTTTGGAGCTTCTTTCTGGTCGCGAACGGGATTTGAAAAAACAATCGCGTTCAAGTCGCCCTTGCCCGTGATTTGCAGCGATTCCTCGCCGTCTTGCCACCCATGGCCAAGATTTGACCGCCCACAGGCTTGCCTGCTCACAGCAAACGCGCCGCCATTCCCGGCAAACCCTCGCCAACCGCTGCAAACTTTTTGGCCTTCATGCGATCGGAGCGCGAGGATCGGATCCAGCAAGGAGGACC
>JBCCGX010001441.1:0-2293 GCA_039029035.1 Acidobacteriota bacterium
CCTACCCGTCCTCACGGACTTGAAACGGGTCGGAGCTGCGGGAGCTTCTCAGCTGCGACCGATCCGTTGGCGTCTGTCCGAAAGATCCGTCTTCGTTGGAGAGACAGGCTCCCGCAGCTCCGACCCGGACCATACAAGGGGTGCCGATCGGTAGGCTGGCGATGCGATCGAGCAGCAGCGGGACTTCCTCGACGAAGCGCACGGTGACCGGCTCGCCGTCGAAACGCAGCAGCACGTCGCCGGCTTCGACCCCGGCCGCGCCGGCCGGCCCTTCGAGCACCACCGAGCTGATCAGGACGCCGGCGTCGAGGCCGGTGCGCTGGATCGGCTTGAAGCTCGCACCGATCCAGCTGCGCTCGACCTCGCCGCGCTCGATCAGCGCGGTGCTCACCCGCGAGGCCAGGTTGCTCGGGATGGCGAAGCTCAGAGTGCTGCCGCCGAGCTCGTTGACGCCGACGATCTCACCCGCCAGGTTGACCAATGGCCCACCGCTGTTGCCCGGGCTGATCACAGCGTCGTGCTGGATCCAGCGAGTGAAGAGGCCGGTCCTCTGGCCCACCTCGAGCTCCATCTCTTCGACGTCGTCGTTGCCCAGACCGCCGGCGAACACCCGCTCGGTGTTGGAGACGATCCCCAAGCTGACCGACCGCGACAGCGAGAACGGCGAACCCATGGCCATCACATAGTCGCCGATCTCGAGCTGGCTCGAGTCACCGAAGGACGCCACCGGCAGCGCACCCTGCGTCTCGCCGAGATCGCTCGTATCGAGCTGCAGCACGGCGAGATCGGTCAGCGGATCTTCCCCCACCAGGCGGGCCGAGATCTCGCGTTTGTCGGACAAGGTGCAGACGAATTTCCGCCCGTGGCTGGTGACGTGTTGATTGGTCAGCACGTGCCCTTCGGGCGAGATGATCGTGCCGCTGCCGACACTGCGACCCTTGAATTCTTTGCCGCCCCGGTATTGCACCGTGACCACCCCGATCGACACCAGGGCCGGGAAGACACTATCGCGCGCCGCGCTGATCACCCGCCGCAGCTCGCTACGGAAGTTCTCGCTAGGACGGTGCTCGCTAGGCTCGATCGAGGGGGTGGCGTCGACCGATGTGGACTCTGAGGTCGGCTGTGCGGCGATCGCCGCCGGGAGGGCGGACGAGAGGATCAACAGAAGGACGATGGAGCGGCGCAAAAGTTGGCTCATTCGGCGCGCTAGTCTACCGCTTCCAACGAGTGCGGCGAATCCAGCCGACAATCAACAGAGCGAGCAGGGTCGAGCTGCTGATCCCCAGGCCGAGAAAAAAGGCCCGCGGCACATAGCGCCACTCGACCTCGTGCTCCCCGGCCGGCAGCCAGATGGCCGAGAAAGCCGAGTTGGCGCGGAGGATGTCGACCCGCCGGCCGTCAACCCGGGCCTGCCAGCCGGGATACGCTACCTCGGCCAGCACCAACAGGCCAGAGCACTCGGCGGACACTGCAATCGTCCGCCGATGGAAGCTTTCTTCGATGACGGAGGCCCGGCCGGCCACCCGACAATCCTTCGCCATGGCCGGCACCTCCCCCTCGACGACGGCGTGCTGCCGCGGATCGAAGCCCGGCACGCGCATGGCGGAGAGGGCCGCGTCTCGCGACTCGACCTGTCGGTACTGGCCGATCCACTCGACCTGTCGAGCCGCCCCCGTATTGCGGTAGAGGTAGAGCGACGGCCCCGAGCTACGCAGGGTCGCCAGCTTCTCGACCCCCGGCAGATCGAGATCGTCCTCGCTACCGATCACACGCACCGCCGCCGCCGAGAGCAAGGGCAAGCGCCGCTCCCAGGGTAGTGCTTCGATCGCCCACCGCAGATGCGCCACTCGGCTCGGTGCGAGGCCGTTGTAGTCGTCGTGAAAGATCACCGGGATTCCGTAGGTCCAGGCCAGGTAGAGTCGCACGACCTCTTGATTCCACCGCGTGACCCAGATGACGTCGGCTGAAGGCGCTCGCAGCGCGGGCTCACGGGCCAGCGGCGTGCGGTAGAACCTGCCATCCTCCAACGGCTCGCGGATGCGCTGAGCTACCGGGGGCTCCCGGTCGATCAACTCCGCCGGTGCGGTGGGGTTGACCCATCGCCCGGCCAACAGCAGGTCCGCCGCCACGAGGACCAGCAAGATCCAGCCGAATTGACTGCGAGCCAACCCACGGTGTGCTTGGTACGCCAGCGCCACCAGCAGCCAGACCACCAAGCCCTGAGCTCCCGCCTGCGTCAGCCCCTGCTCGATCGAGCCACCGGCCTCGGCAAAGAAGACGCGCTGGACCGCCG
>JBCCGX010001442.1:0-2292 GCA_039029035.1 Acidobacteriota bacterium
CGCCCGACGATTCGGAGGGTTGCGGTACCGGGGCGACCTGCCGCAACGGCCAGCTGGTGCAGGAGGTCGAGAGAACCGATCCGGTCAGCGGCATAACCTCTTGCGTCGAGACCGGCCGGTGGGTCGATACCGGCGATCCGGACTATCGCGCCTGGGTCACCGAGGTGGCTTCGGCGTGGATGGCGCTGTCGCTGAGCGCGACCGACCCGACACCGGTTTACGACGGCGTGATGTTCGATCTGGCCTACGGCTCGGTGCGCACCTCGAACCGTGTGCGTGAACGAACCGGCTGCGAGTCGGTGCCGGTCAACACCGACTGCAGCGAGGATTGCCCGGGCTTCGAGGCCCCGCTGGGCCAGATCTGCACCACCGAGGCGCTCTTCGACGGTCTGACCACGCTGCTGCGCGAAGTGAAGGCCGATCCCGATCTGGCGGGTCGGCTGGTGCTCTACAACGGTTTACAAACCAACAATTCCTATGAGCGCGGGGCTTGCCGCCACGACGAGCCGCTGACCGTCGCCACCGCTCTCGATCCGCCGGACGGGGTCCACAACGAATACTTCTGCCACCATCGCGATGACACCAACGGCGATGGCATCGTGAGCAACAACTGGCAGCCGCGCTGCAATCTGCTGGAAGACCTGGAGCGCACGTGGGCGCTCGGCCAAGCGGGCCATTGGGTCTTGAACAAGGCCAACTTCCTGCAGCCCAATATCCTGCCGGACGCCGAGCGTAGGGCGATCGGCAGCTACTGTTATGCCAGTCACTTGTTGGCCCACACCGCGGGTTCGACCAGCTTCAAGCTGGGCAGCGCCACCACCGCGCCGCGAGTGCTCACCGACGAGCCGGCGGAGCGGGCCCACGAGCTCGGCACACCGCTGCTCGGCAGCCTGCCGGCCATCGACACCAAGTTCGAGATCCTGCCCAACGGTCTGGTCGTCCGCCAGTTCGAGAACCACTGGGTGGTGGTGAACATGGCAGAGGGGATGGGGGAGGTCTTCAAGGCGCCTGAGTTTTTGATCCGCGCCGAAGACGCGCCACCCGCCGGCGAACCCACGGTTTTCTCAGTCGGTGAGAACGTGCTGGTGGCGGGCAACGACGCCGCCTTCCTGGCGAAGGACGGCCAGCCTGTTGCCGGCAGCGTTTCGTATTGCGCGGACGGTCTCAGCCACAGCCGTTACACGGCGGGTTCCCGTGGCCTGGATTGGGCGGATCGCCGCCGGGCCTCGATCGATGCCGCCTGTTGTGACGTGCGGACCGATTGCACCCTCGAGGATCAGTGTTTCCAGGTGGGGGAATTCGCTGGCGAGCTGGCGGGTAGCGACGCGGTGTGCGTCAGCGCCGAGTTCGGCGGGGCGACCTACGGACCGACCCTGCACGCCTGTGACAGTAGCCTGGTGGGGGAGACCTTGACCGATCAAGCGAGCGGTCGAGAGCTGTGCTGCAGCGAGCAGCGCAGCGGTGGACCCAGCGAGGCCCGGTTCGATCTCCTGGGGCACCTGGATTGCCCGTCGGCTCTCCCGGATCCTCTGCCTGGCTGCCAGGACGACGCGGAGGGCCATCCCACCAATCGCAACCATCGCACCGGCAACGACTTCGGCTCGGATTGGGATTCCATCGAGGTCGCGGCAGATTTCGAGCAGTTCGAGCAATGCTGCGATCCGGCGAGAACCTGCAATCGCAACGCCTGCTGGAGCCCCGGCACCCTTCTGCCGCGCCTGCGCGACACCGACGAGATCTGTGCCGGCCGGGTCGCCGGCGGGCCGCTGGGCCACAAGCCGGCGATCTACACCTGCGACAGCGATAACGTGGGCGAGCTGTTCACCCACCTGATCACCAGCGCACCGGGCGCAGCCCCAACGACCCTGTGCTGCACCGAGCGCTCGTTCAACGGCCATCCGGTGTACGTCTTCGACGATGCCACGCACGAGGCCTGTTCCGGCAGCGTGCCCTTCGGCGGAGGCTGTCTCACGCAAGGCACGAATCGCAACAGTTTTTGGGGGCCCGACCTGGGGACCGACTGGAGCCGGCGCGACCCGACCCCGACCCTGGCCTACGACGCGCCGGGTTGCTGCAATCCGTCGCAGACCTGCAACCGGGGTGGCACCTGCTACGCCCCGGGTCAGCTACTGCCGCGCTTCGGGGTGACGCACGAGATCTGTGCCGAGATCGCCCCGAACAGCAGCGGTATCGATCGTCCGGCGATCTATCGCTGCGACGAGAACAACGTCGGCCAGACCTTGACCACGCCGACCAGCGCCGGCAGCGTCAGTTTCTGTTGCATCCAGAACC
>JBCCGX010001443.1:0-2292 GCA_039029035.1 Acidobacteriota bacterium
GCCGGCCGCGACGACGCCGGGCAGCGCTGCGGCGCGCTCGACCGCGGCGTCGAAGAACGCCTTGCCGTCGACCTCGCCCATCTCGCTCGAGCTGAGGACGAGATCGACCGCTAGAACACCCGCGGGATCGAGCCCCGGATCGACGTCGCGCAAATTGCCGACGCTGCGGATCAAGAGGGCCGCGCCGGTGAGGAGAACGACGGCGAGAGCGGTTTCGGCAAAGACCAGAAACCCTTGGGCCGTACGGCGACCACCGCCCCGGGTCCGCAAGCTTTCGATCGCCGAGCCCGAGAGCAAAGTGCGTAGGGGAAAGAGAGCCGCGGCGAGCGCTGCCAGGCAGGCCAAAACCAGGGCCACCGCCAGGCTGGAGCCATCGAGAGCCAAGGTCTCCCCAAAGCCATAGGGTAGGGGCAACCGTGCGACGACGACATCGAACAGCACCACCGCGATGCCCACACCCACCGCCGCACCAGTCAGCGCCAGCAGGATCGACTCCGTGAGCAGCTGCCTCGCCAGACGCCCTCGCCCGGCGCCGAGGGCAGCACGCACCGCCATCTCCTCTTGCCGATCGGCCGTTCGGGTGACGACCAGGGCGGCCACGTTGGCGCAAGCAGTCAGCCACAACAACGTGACGGCGCCCATCAGGAGGAGCAGGGCGGGACGCAGGCGGCCAAAGAGAAACTCACGCAGCGGCAGAACGTGGGCGCCCTTCGACTTGTCCCAGGCGTCGGGGTAGTCGAATCGCTCGCCGAGGGCAGCGGCCACCGTGGCGACATCGCCCGTCAACTGCTCGGCGGTGAGCCCGCTCTGCACCTTGCCGAGGAGGGCGAGATAGCCATTCGAGGCGTAGTTGTCGGACGCCGGATCGATCTGCAGCGGACGCCAAGCGCGGACCTGGGGGAAGGGAAAGAAAAAGCCTGACGGCATCACGCCGACGACCGTGACCGGCTCGCCATCGAGGCTCAGGTGGGTACCGACAACATCCGGGTCACCACCCATCTCCTGGCTCCACAGACCGTGACTCAAGACCATCACCCCGGGCGCCCCGGGGAAGCTGTCGGCCGGCTCCAGCGCCCGCCCCAGGAAGGGCTCCGCACCGAGCGCCTCGAACAGGTTGCCGGTGACGAGGCCCTCTTCGAGCAGCGTTGTGACCTCTCCCGAGCGCAGCGGCGTGGAGGTCCAGGTGAAAGCGGCGATCTCGTCGTAGGCCCGAGCCTTGGCCAGCGCGTGGTCGTACTCGACCTCCATCCAATCGCCGTCGCTCCAGAAGACGACCAGGCGCTCCTCGTCGGCGTAGGGCATGGGCCGCAAGAGCAAACCGTGGACGGCACTCCACAAGGCCACCGTGCCGCCGATACCGAGACCGAGAACCATCGCCGCCAGAAGTGTCGACGACGGACGACGCAGCATCTGCCGCACGGCAAAACGACCGTCACCACATAGCTCTTGGAGCAGGACGATGCCCCAGGCGTCACGCGCCTGCTGCTTACCACGCAGCAAGCTACCGAAGCTCTCCTCGGCGGCCCGCCGAGCGGCTTGCGGGGTAAGGCCACGCTCAATGTTCTTGGCCGTCGCCATCTCGAGGTGGAAGGCCATCTCATCGTCCAGCTCCTTCTCCATCGCCGCCGGCCGGAAGAAGGCCTTGAGCCTGAAGATGAGATCCGTGATCTTGCGCATATCCAAGTCCTTCCTCGGGTCTTCCGCAAGCTCACGTTGCGGACAGGGCGAGAATCCGCTCCACTGCCCCCGCCAGCTTCGCCCAGCGTTGTTGCTCGATCCCCAGTTGTTCTTGCCCCGCCGCGGTCAAGGTGTAGTACCGCGCCCGGCGCCCGTTCTCCGTCATCTCCCAATGGGAGCGGATCCAGCCCTCGCGCGTCAGCCGGTGCAGCGACGCGTAGAGCGATCCCTGATTGACTTGCAGGGCGTTCTCAGACACTTGCTGGACGCGCTCGGTAATTCCCCAGCCGTGCATCGGTCCGAGGGACAGGACCTTCAGGATCAGCATGTCCAGGGTCCCCTTGATCATGTCGGCTTTGGATTTCGGCATCGCCTTACTCTCGGTAATCAACAGAAACAATATCAACAAACGTCCGGTAGCCGGAAAGGTTTCAATTCAGCACACAACGGACCGTGATCTCGCACGGACGGGATGCGAGACGAACTAGTGGCCCGTTTGATTAGAACCTTCAGGATATCTCCGAGGATTTCTCGTGTCTGACAAGGCTTGCCGACGCAGGAATAGCAGAGTTCTTTTGAGGAGGCGTAACGCCGTCAGGCGCGAGAAGGACCGGA
>JBCCGX010001444.1:0-2292 GCA_039029035.1 Acidobacteriota bacterium
CTGACGCAGCTGGCGCAGCCGCCGATCGTTGAGGATCTCGCGCAGCTCCGGTTGGCCGATGAGGACGATCTGCAGTAGCTTGCGCTGGTCGGTTTCCAGATTGGACAGCAGTCGAACGTCCTCCAGCAGCTCGATACTCATGTCCTGCGCTTCGTCGATCACCAGCACCACATCCTGCCCCTCGGCGACCTGCTCGAGCAGGAAGCGATTGAGCCGGTCGAGTAATTTGAAACGATCGTTGCCGCGCGTTTCCAAGCCAAGCTCGGCAAGGATCGAGCGCAAAAGCTGCAGGCTGGTCATCCGCGGATTGAGGATCAGTGCGGTCGAATATTGGTCGCCCAGGGTCTCGAAGAGAGCCCGACACAGCGTCGTTTTGCCGGCGCCGACCTCGCCGGTGATCTGAATGAAGCCCTTGCGCTGCGCGATGCCGAAGAGCAGGTGGTCGAAGGCCTCACGATGGCGCTGCGAGAAAAACAGGAAGCGCGGATCGGGCGTGATGTTGAAGGGCGACTCGCGAAAGCCGTAGAACTCTTCGTACATGGCTCTTCTGCTTTTACGGACGACCGCGCGAGAGTGTCGGTGGGGGCAAGACTACGACACGACCGCATGCTACCAGAGAATAACCGAGAGGGACGCAGGTGGGCCAAGCTCATCACGTCACTACACCGCTGCCGTGGTACGATATGTCTCCATCGGTCGTAGCCATGCGAGAGATTTCCTTATGGTCCGGGGGGCGCAAGAGAGAGCGACCCCCACTCGAGACTCGGATCAGCGCCTGCGGTAGCTACCGCATGGTGAGCGTTCGAGGCCGCCTCGTTCTCGACAACGCACCCGAGCTCCTGGCCGAGCTACGCCAAGCGCTGAACCGCGCCGACACCGCACGCCTCAAGATCGATCTGCGAGATGTCGAATACATCGACTCCTCGGGCATCTCGGTGCTGATCCAGGGCCTCAAGCTGGCGCAGCAAAAGTCGATCGACTACGTGCTCCTGGATCCCAGCCCCAAAGTGCAGGCGGTGCTGGATCTCAGCCAGCTAGATGACTTCTTTACGATCGAAAAAACCAGCGTCTTCGACGACGAGGCCGAGACTCTGATTTTCGAGGTTGCCGGCAGGCGACACGACGGCGCGGAATGAGCGCTCCGGCGCGCCAAGCAGCCACGTTTTTCGCCGCGATCGGGCAACTGAGCCGCCGCTCTTTGGCCCAGCTCGTGACCGGGCTCGGTCGGGTGGGCGGCATCGCTCATCTGATGGCTCAGGGGCTGTGGTTCGCGGTCGCAGCACCCTTCGTCACGACACGACGAATGCTGGTGCAACAGCTCTTCCCACTGATGAGCAACGTCGGCGCGCGCTCCTTTCCCATCGTCTCCCTGGTCTCGTTCCTCATGGGGGCAATCCTGGTGCTGCAGACCGGCGAGCCCCTGCGCCGTTTCGGCCAGATCCAAGAAGCGCCTGGCGCGGTCGCTCTGGCCCTGGCGCGCGAGATCTCGCCCCTGATGACCGCCATCTTGATGACGGCGCGAGTCGGCGCCTCGTTCACCGCCGTGCTGGGCTCGATGAAGATCAACGAAGAGCTGCTTGCCTTGGAGACCATGGGGATTCGGGTCACCAGCTACCTGATCGCCCCGCGCTTCACCGCCATGTTGGTGATGGTGCCCTGTCTCACCGTCTTCTCCTACCTCACCGGGATGATGGGCGGCGGGCTGGTGGCCCATGCGGCCTACGACATCTCCTTCGAGCTCTACGTCGACAAGACCATCCTGTACCTGACGATGACCGATCTAACCTCCGGTCTGGTCAAGTCGGGGCTCTTCGCCATGCTGACGACCGCCATCTGCTGCTACTTCGGCCTGTCGACCGAAGGGGGCTCCGTCGGCCTGGGACGCAACATCATGATCGCCGTGGTCACCAGCATCGTGGCCATCATCGTGGCCGACGCCGTGGCCACCGGTTGGATCAACAACTACGTGCTCTGAAGGTGCCGTGAACCGTATGAACGCCATCATCGAAGCCTCCGGGATCGAAAAGAGCTTCGGTGCTCGGCGCGTGCTGCGCGACGTGAGCTTCCGGGTCGAGCAGGGCGAGACGCTCTGCATCCTGGGGGCCTCGGGTGACGGCAAGACGACACTACTCAAGGTCCTGATGGGGGTCCTGCCGCCGGATGGCGGCAGTGTTCGTGTCGCCGGTACCGATGTCTACGGCTCGTCGCGAGAGGAGCTCCAGGCGCTACGCCGGCGCATCGGGGTGACCTTTCAGAGCGGCGCTCTGCTCAACTCCATGTCGCTGGCCGAGA
>JBCCGX010001445.1:0-2291 GCA_039029035.1 Acidobacteriota bacterium
ACGGATTGCACCGCCATGCGCTTGCTGCCCGCCTGGATGAGCATCTCCAGGGTGTAGCTGAAGGTGGTGAGGATGTTGATCCGCATCGCCGCTTCGCGCGACAGGGCGCGGAAGCCGCTCACCGCATCGGGCACTTCGAGGTGGGAGAGGTTGCGCACTACCGAGCTGCCGAGACGCTGCAGCTTTTTCTTGACGAAGGAGAAGTGCTCGATTTCGTCGGTCCGCCGGTCACCGACCACCAGGTCAGCCTCGCCGTTCAGGATCGGCTGGATGAGACTCGGGATGTCGGCTCCCGAGTACTGATTGTCGGCGTCGGTGTTGACGATGATGTCGGCACCGAGGCGCAGGCAGGCGTCGAGGCCGCTGCGGAAGGCGCCGGCCAGGCCGCGGTTGCTCTTGTGGCGCACCAGGTGGTTGACGCCGTGCTCCCGTGCCACGTCGGCGGTGCGGTCGGTCGAGCCGTCGTCGATGATGAGGATCTCCACCGTGTCGACCCCGTCGATGGCCCGCGGAATCGCTGCCAGGGTCTCTGGCAGCGTCGCCTCCTCGTTGAAGCACGGGATTTGAATGAGGACTTTCATTTAGCTCGACGGTTTCAGGCTGAGCTCGAAGAGCATGACCCTCGGCCGATATTTGAAATGCCAGGCATCGATCTGCCGCAGGTCGAAGTAGGTGCTGAGACCTCCGGCCAAGTGCTGCTGCAGCCGCCACGGCGAGTAGGCCAGATAGACCTTGCGTCCCTGATCGAGGTGGAATCGTATCAAGCCGTTCAGCGACCGCGCGCTGCCGCCAGCGGCGCTGGCGATAAGCAGATCGTCGACCTCGTCGATCAGCTTCCAGCAGCTGTCGACGACGTCAGAGACGATCAGAGAATGGTCCTCGATGTGGGGTCTCAAGGCGTCGGCCTGATAGAGGTTGGCGCCGCGATAGGCCGCCGAAAGAGGGTAGTCGCGCAGGGCCATGGCCCCGGACCAGGCGGCGGCGGTGAGCAGCAGGAAGGCGATGGCCGGTCGGCCGAGGGAGGGCAGCCAGCCGAGGCGGCGCATGGCTTCGAGGGCGACGATCCCCGCCGCCAAGATCAGCGGTGCGTCGAGGAAGAGCATCTCCTGCAAGGGCAACTCCGGCCGCGTGAGGACAAAGACGACCAACAGGCCGACGAGTACGGCGAGGCCGTAGAAACCCGCCAAACGCTGGGAGACTCGATCCGCCGAACCGCTCTCTGTCAGACGGTGCCAGGCATACGCACAAAGCAGGGAGGTGAAGGGCAGGACCGGATTGAGGTAACGCATGTTGAGGGCGATGCTGCCGTGCCAGGCGAGGTAGGAGTAGTAGAGGACGTAGCAGGCCGGAGCGACGGCGAGGAAGGCAAGGGCACGCAGCTTACGGCGGCTGCGGACTGTATCGATCAGGAGAAAAGGCAGAATCGCCAGGTAGGGGCAGCTCTGCAGGAGGGACTTCTTGACGCTACCTAGGTAGACCATGGTGCCGCTCGGGGTACGGGAGAGGGCGGGTTCTTTGATGTGCAGATCACGGATCCTGAGATCGACCACGATCTGGTAGGTGCCGTGGGCCAGCCGGCTGGCGAACTCCCACGCCGCGCCGTGGAAGACCAGAACGGCCAAGACGCCCCCGGCTGCGCCGAGCTTCCAGAGGATGGGGCGCTTCTCGGCTGGCAACCGTTGCCAGAGCAACAGCAGGCCGACGCCAGCGGCACCCGCCAACGAGATCGGCAGGTAGACGTGCAGGTTGCCGACGTAACCCTCCCCAGGGGCGCCATAGGAGAAGGGCGAATAGGTGCCGAACTTGATCGCGTTGCTGAGCGAGAGGAAGACGAAGCCGGGGACGAGCCCGGCGAGGAGCGCCGCCAGTTCGGCGAAGAGAATCGTCTTGGCGAAGAGCAGGGGCACAAACAGCCCCGGAATGGCGAACACCGCATCGAGCCGCAGGCCGACCGCCAGGCCTGCGACGAGCCCAGCGCCAGCGCTCAGCAAGATGGTGCGCCGGTGGGTGCCGCCGTCCTGCCGCGCCCGGAACGCCAGGGCAATCAGGGTGTACGCGGCGACGATGAAGAGGGTCGAGGAGAGGTGGGGATAAGACGTGTGGGAGTACTCCCAGGCGAAAGTTGCCAGGGAGTAGACGAGCACACCGAGCCCACCGATCCGCCGGCTGTCGAAGAGCGTCCGCCCCAAGACGAAGATCAGACCGTTGATGGCGAGGAACGACAGAGCATTGAGCAGCAGCAGGCCGTGATAGCCGAAAAGCCGGTAGAGCGGGTAGGCCAGGACGCTCAG
>JBCCGX010001446.1:0-2287 GCA_039029035.1 Acidobacteriota bacterium
AGCGGACGTTCGACGAGCGCTTGCTCCAGGGTCTCCCGGACCACTTCGGAGACGGACTTGCCCAGGGCTCGCGCCCGTTCCCGTAGGGCTTTGAGTAAGGTCTCATCAGTGCGGACCGTCAACGTCGTATTCATGTCTTACATTGTACTACGTTTCGGTGGGCGCAGGGCGACGGCGCGCCGGCCTCGGTCGGAGGTCGGCGTTGGGGGAGGGAGTGCAGGTATCATGGCGACCATGACACGACGGGTGAAGACGCAACGAGGGAAGCCACCACGAAAGAAGTCTGTGAAGACGGCTGTCGCCGCCGCTGCCTTGCTGAGCGTCATGGCATGTCGTGGAGGGGAGGAGGCTGAGGCTCCATCTGCTGCTGCTCCGCCGCCTTCGGCCCCGGCGCGTCACATCGTGCTGGTGACGGTCGATACCCTGCGGGCGGATCACCTCGGTGCCTACGGCAGCGATGTGGCGACGCCCAACTTTGACCGACTGGCGAGCGAAGGGGTGTTGGTGGAGCAGGCGGTGGCCCACGTGCCCCTCACCCGGCCGTCGCACGTGGCGATGATGAGCGGGCTGCTGCCGTCGGTGACCGGGGTGCGGGACAACGTTTCGCCGTCCGAGATCCCCGACGTACCGCTGTTGGCCGAGGTGCTGGCCGAGGAGGGTTTCGCCACTGGGGCTTTCGTCTCGGCGGTGGTGATCTCCCGCGCTTCCGGTCTCGGTCGGGGCTTTGATCGCTACTCGGACGAGTTCCTCGCCAAGCCGCAGGACCCACGCTTTCTCAACACCGCTCAGAAACCGGGCGACGAGACCGTGGCGGAGGCGATCGGCTGGCTCGAAGAGCAGCTTGAAGACAGCGAATCGGGGCCGCGAGTCTTCCTCTGGCTGCATCTCTACGACCCGCACGAGCCCTACGACCCGCCGGAGCCCTATGCCTCGCGCTATCCGGATCGACCCTATGCCGGTGAGGTCGCCTGGACCGACGAGCTGATCGGCCGGGTGGACGAGGTGCTGCGTCGCCACGCGGTGGATGACGAGACCCTCTTCGTCGTCACCTCGGATCATGGTGAGGGCCTGGGCGAGCACGACGAGCTGCTGCACGGATTCTTCGCCTACGAGTCGACTCTGCGGGTGCCACTGATCGCTCGCGGCCCGGGGATCGTGCCCGGCTCGCGTCTCGAAGCGGTGGCGGGGTTGGTGGATCTCTATCCGACCCTGCTCGATCTGGCCGGCGTCGCCGTGCCGCAGGAGGTCGCGCTCTCCGGCCGTAGCCTGGCGTCGGCCTGGCGCGGCGGTGAAATCCTTTCCGAGGTGCCGGTCTATGCCGAGACCTTGGTGCCGCAGCTCAAGTTCGGCTGGAGCGACTTGCGGGTTCTGCGTGACGGGCGCTTCAAGTTCATCCAGGCACCGCGGCCGGAGCTCTACGACGTCGTCAGCGATCCCGGCGAGCTGGACAACCTGGTGCAGCGCGAACGCGGTCGCGCCGGCCAGATGCGCGACGCCTTGGCGGCGCTCCTTGCTAGCCAGCAGCCGCTGGCTACATCGTCCGCCGCGTCGCCGGACGAGACGTCGCCGGACCTGCTCGAGCAGCTCGGCGCCCTGGGCTACGTCGGCTCGGTGACCGCATCGACCGCTACGCCGGGGGCCGACCCGAAGGACAAGATCGAAGAGTTTCGCATCGCCAACGCGCTGCTGCGCCAAGGCATGGCCAAGCTACACGAGGGAGATTTCGAAGCCAGTGTCGACCGGCTGCAAGAGCTGCTGTCGAAGGGTATCGACAGCTCCGAGATCCATCTCAACCTGGCCCGCGCCCTGCTCGAGGCCCGGCGCTTCGCACCCGCCGCCGAGCACTTCTTGGAGGTGGCGGCCCGAACGCCGAATCAGCCGCAAGCCTGGTTGGGCGTCGCCGAGGCCCGGGCTCAGCTCGGCGATCCGGCCGGCGCCATCGAAGCGCTGCGCGCCGGCCAGGGGCAGCTGCCACGCCATATCGGCCTGCGCCGGGAGGAGGCCCGGCTGCTGCGCCTCCAACGCCGGCCGGCCGAGGCGCGCGCTGCCCTGGAAGGCGCGATCGAGATCGCACCCCAGAACGCCTTTCTGCGCGCCGGACTGTCCGAAGTCCTGCGCGACCTCGGCGACCTCGACGGCGCCACCGAGCAACTGCGTAGGGCCACCGAGCTCGCCCCACAGGGCGCCGAGTATTGGAACGCCTACGGCATGATGCTCGGCGGTACCGGTCAGTTCCCTGAGGCCGAAAAGGCCTTTCGCGAAGCCTGGCGCCTCGATAGCACCGACC
>JBCCGX010001447.1:0-2285 GCA_039029035.1 Acidobacteriota bacterium
CAGCGCCTGTCGCAGCTGACGCTGTCGAGCGCCGCGGAGCGCCACCAGGTTCTGATCGAGTGGAACGCGTCGAGCGCCGCGGAGCGGCAGGACGTCATCCGGCAAGACGGCCTTCGGCAAGACGGCCTAGTGCTCGATCTCTTTGCCGGCTGGGTGCACCGCACACCGGAGGCCCCGGCGCTCCAGTTCGACGAACCGAGTGCTGGAACGGCGGCCGAGCTGAGCTACGCCGAGCTCGATCGTCGCGCCGCGCAAGTGGCGGATCACCTGCGCGGTCGAGGCGTCGGCCGCGAGGCGATCGTTGCGGTGGCGATGGAGCGGGCGCCCGAGCTGGCGGTCAGTCTGCTCGGTCTCTTGAAGACCGGCGCAGCTTTCCTGCCGCTCCACGCCGAGGATCCGGTCGATCGTCTGGCCTCGATCGTCGATGACGCGGGAGCAGCGCTGCTCCTCACCCAGGAGCGCCTATTGGAGCGACTGACGCCGCTGGGCTGCGAGCGTCTGGCGGTCGACACGCTCGATCTCGACGACCCTGCGAGCCCGCAAGTGCACGCGCAGGCCACGGCAGAACAGGCCGCTTACGTCATTTACACCTCGGGCTCGACCGGCAAGCCGAAGGGGATCGTGGTCTCCCACGGCGCCCTCAGCCGCTTGCTGCGCTATCGCGCCGCCAGCACCACGTCGGCGGACGCCAAGCTGCACAAGACGGCGCTCTCGTTCGACGTGGCGGTGGCGGAGATTCTTCTGCCGCTGATCTGCGGCGGACGCACGGTGCTGGCGCGCCCCGGCGGCGAGACCGACGGGCCTTACCTGACGAGTTTGATCCAGCAGCACGAGGTGACCCTGGCGGTCTTCCCACCCGCCCTGCTGGCCAGCTTGCTGGACCAGGGTAGTCTCGCCGACTGTCCGTCTCTGCGCCTGGTCGGCGTCGGCGGTGAAGCAGTACCGGCTGAACTGCCGGAGCGCTTCGCCGCGGTCTCGCGTGCCGAGCTGTGGAACCGCTACGGACCGACGGAGACGACGATCTTTTCCACCGAAGGTCGCGCCGAGTCTGGCGAGGGAGCTCGCTTCCTACCCATCGGCCGCCCGGCGGCTGGCTGCAGCGCGGTGCTCTTCGATCGTCACCTGCGGCCGGTACCGATGGGCGTGACGGGTGAGATCGGCCTCGCCGGGCCGACGCTGGCGCGGGGCTATCTGGGCCGGCCCGCGGCGACCGCTGCCGCCTTCGTACCCGATCCCTTGGCAACGCAAGCCGGCGCCGATCCGGGCAGTCGCCTTTACCGCACCGGCGATCTGGCCCGCACGCACCCCGACGGCACCCTGGAATTCCTCGGCCGCCGTGATGAGCAGGTCAAGATCCGCGGCTTCCGGGTCGAGCTGGGAGAGGTCGAGGCCGCCCTGGCCGCTCACCCCGGTCTGGCCGAGGCGGCGGTGATCGACCGCCGCGACAACACCACCGGCAGTCGCCTGCTGGTGGCCTTCACGGTCGCCGATCAGGCCAACGATCTCAATCAGGCCGCGCTGCGCAAGTGGCTGGGCCAGCGGTTGCCGGGCCACATGGTGCCGGCGGCCTGGGTCGACCTCGGCGCCCTGCCGCGTCTGGCCAGCGGCAAGATCGATCGCCGCGCGCTGCGCCGGCGCCCGCTGCCGAAGGACGCCGGCGAAATCCGCGACGAAGCACTGCGCAACGCCAACGAAGAGCTGGTCGCCGGGATCTTCGCCCAGCTTCTCGGGCGCCGGCAGGTGGCGGCCGACGACGATTTCTTCCATCTCGGCGGCCATTCCCTCCTCGCCACCCAGGCGGTCTCGCGCATCCGCGAGACCTTCGGCGTCGAGCTGCCCTTGCGCCAGCTCTTCGAGGCCTCCACCGTGCGGGCGCTGACCCAGCGCATCGCCGAGGCGGCGGCCGACGACCGTCTCGTCGCCCCGCCGATCACCGCCAGCGAGTCGTCCGGCCAGGAGCGCCCCGTATCCTTCTCTCAGGAGCGGCTCTGGTTCCTCGACCAGCTGGATCCCGGGGCCTCGGCCTACAACCTCTCGCTGCCGGTACGCCTCGAGGGTCCGCTCGACTCGGCGCGCCTGCAACACGGCCTCGACGCTCTGACCCAGCGGCACGAAACCCTGCGCAGCCGTTGTGAGACCCGGAACGGGCGCCCGCGGCTGATGGTCGAGGCACGATCACCGGCACTGGCACGGATCGAGCTCGGGCGCCTGAGCGAGGTCGACCGGCAAGGTGAAGCCGACCGCCTACGGACCAGCGAGGCCGCCCGCCCCTTTGACCTGGCCCG
>JBCCGX010001448.1:0-2285 GCA_039029035.1 Acidobacteriota bacterium
GCTTCTTTGGCCGTGTCGAAGCCCGAGCGCGGCGCCTTGACCTCGGGGATCGCCACCTCGCCTTCGACATCGAGGACGAAGTGGACGAATTTCATCGCGTGCTCACGCTCTTCGTCGGCCTGGCGAAAGAAGAACTTCGATAGTTGCTCGAGGTTCTCGGTGCTGAAGTAGGAGGCGATCGCGATGTATTGGTGGGAAGCGCCCAACTCGTTGCCGATCTGGACGTTGAGTGCATCAATGATCTTCTGACTGGCTAACATGTTTTCTCCCTATTCGGACTCGGTATCGATCCAACGCTCGAGCCAGGTGAGGACGGTCTCGTGCCATTGCAGGCTGTTCTGTGGTTTGAGCACCCAGTGGTTTTCGTCTGGGTAGTACAGGAGCTGACTGGGGATGCCGCGCCGCTGCAGCGCGGTGAAGGTCTGAAAGCCTTGAGATTCGACGACGCGGAAGTCGAGCGCCCCGTGGATCACCAGCATCGGTGTCTTCCAACGGTCGACGAAGCGCGCCGGATTGTGCTTCTCGAACCCCTCCGGGTTGTCCCACGGGGTGCCGCCGAGCTCCCACTCCGGGAACCACAGCTCTTCGGTGGAGTAATACATGCTGCGCAGGTCGAACAAGCCGTCGTGGTTGACCAGGCAGCGGAATCGATCCGACCAGTTGCCGGCGATCCAATTCATCATGTAGCCACCGTAGGACGCGCCGAGAGCGCAAGCGCGGTCGCTGTCGAGCCAGGGATAGCGCTCGATGGCGGCGGCGAGACCTTTCTGCAGATCTTCGAGGGGTTTGCCGCCCCAATCGCCGCGAATCGAATCGGTGAACGCCTGGCCGTAGCCCGTCGAACCATGGAAATCGACCATGATCGCGGCATAGCCGGCGCCGGCATAGACCTGTGGGTTCCATCGGTAGTGGAAGTCGTTGTCGAACGATCCCTGCGGCCCACCATGGACCAAGAAGGCGATCGGATACTTCTTCGCCGGATCGAAGTCGACCGGTTTCACCAGGTAGGCGTAGACCTTCTCGTCGTTCCAGCCGGCGAAGGAGAATTGCTCGTACTCGCCCATCCGCACCGCCGCCAGGCGCTCGCGGTTGACCTCGGTCAGGCGACGCTCCTCGCCCCCCGCCAGGGGACGTGCATAGAGGTCGACCGGAGAGCGCAGATCGTCGCGGCCGTAGATCAGCAGGTCGCCGGCCACCGCTGGCGAGCGCACGTGACCGCCATCGACCACCTTGCGAACCGCTCCCGTCGCCACCTCGATGGCGAACAACCGCACCTCGCCGACATCACCGGCGGTGACGTAGAGGGTCTTGCCGTCCGGCGCAAACACCATGTCGCCGACCGAGCGGTCCCAGTCTTCGGTCAGCACCCTCTCTTTGCCGGCCGGCCATTCGCGCAAGATGACGCGAAAGCGATCGGCCTCGAAGCCCGGGCGCTGCATGGCGGCATAGGCCAGGGTCTTACCATCAGGCGAGAACACCGGATGAGTGTCCCAGGCCGAGCTCGGTGTCAGCCGGTCACGCGGCGTCTCGCCGTCGAGCCGGACATGGTAGAGATTGAAATCGGTCGACCAGGGCTCCTCGGTGCCGGCGTCACGCGCCGCGAAGACGAGGCCCTGGCTATCGGGTGTGAAGGCGATCTCCCCCGCCCCACCAAACGGCTTGGAGGGGACGTCGGCGTCGAGCCCGGCCGTCAGGTCGACCGGCTCACCGGCCACGGCGCCCTGAGCATCGAGCGGCAGGACGAAGAGGTGCGAGCGTCGGCCGTCCTTCCAGGTATCCCAGTGGCGGATGAAGAGCTGGTCATAGACCCGACCGCTGGTCGCGGCGTCCTTCGTTTCTTCGAGACGCTGCACCGTGCAGTCCAGGTCCTTACAATCGACGAAGACCTCGAGGGTCACGGCGAGCTGCCGACCGTCGGGAGACAGCACGAAGTTGCCGACATCGAGCGGCAGCTCGGTGATCGGCTCGGCCTCCCCACCGTCCAGTCGCAGGCGCCAGACCTGGGACGAGCCCGAGCGCGAGGAGAGGAAATAGAGGCTCTTGCCGTCGGGCGCGAAGCGTGGGCTCGAATCGCCAGCAGGGTTCGACGTCAGCCGGCGCGGTGCCGAGCCGTCGACGCCGACCATCCACAGGTCGGTGCGGCCCCGGTTGGCTTCGAGGTCGGTGGTGCGCAGCACATAGACGAGGCTGCGACCATCGGGCGACACCTGGGGGCTCGATAGCCGCGCCATCCCCACCAGGTCGTCGGCGTTGAAAGGGTGTGTTGCCGGCTCCGCCGCCAGGCC
>JBCCGX010001449.1:0-2280 GCA_039029035.1 Acidobacteriota bacterium
CGCGAGAGATTTAGCTGCTCTGCAACAAGAACATCCCGATGTCGGCAAGGTGCTGAAACCCATGGCCATCGGCGAATCGGCGCTTAGCGATGGCGATCTGGCCGCCGCCCTGCGGCGATTCGAGCAAGCGGCCTCGACGAGCCGTGAGCTTGGTATCGCATCGACCGAGGCCAAAGCCCATGTGCGCTGTGCCGGAGTCCATATCGAGCGCGCGGATCTCGCGGCGGCGGCCGAGCACCTGGCGCGGGCTCAGGCACTCGAGGCCGAGCTCGACAACAGCCTGCTGCAAACCGACATCCTCTTTCACCAGGGCCAGGTCGCCTACTACCGAGGCGAGCTTGCCGAAGCGTCTCGCCTGCACAGACAAGCCAGCAGGCTTCGCGAAGGGATCTGGCGGGAGAGTCGAGTCGCCCAGACCAAGGTGGCCTTTGCGGCCAATCGCCTCAGCGAGGCCTGGGACTCCGCGAATGAGGCTCTGCCGACCTACGGGTTCAATGAGCCCAGCCTTGTCGACGTGCTCGCCACCTCGATCTTCATCGAGCTTTTTGTCCTCGCGAACCCCGCCGACTGGGAGGCATCTCGAAGGACTTTCCTAGGCGACCTGGATGATCTGCGGCAAGTGCCCCACGCTCGGGCTCGTTTCGAGGTCGAGATCCTCAGGGCTCGCCTCGCGGCCAGGAAAAGAATGCCAGACGCCGTCGAACAGCTCTCGGAGCTTGCCGCTCGTGCACGCCAGGGAGGATGGCGTGTGGTGGAGATGGAAGCTCGGCGCGCCGGGGTCCAGCTAGCCCGGAAGGCCGGTTTGAAAGACAAGGCAGAAGAAGCCAGGCAGGCCTTGAACCAGGACGCCGACGCCAGCGGCTTGAAGGTTTTTCACCTGCCGCCGGGGCGTTGAGGCGTAGCTCGTGGGTCTATTCGTGCGGTCCAGGTCACGGTTTCGGCGCTACTGACGTCCAACCCTGGCGAGGGTGGGCTAGGCCAGGCGCTATAGTAATGACGTGTCCATGTTTCGCCGCGCCACGCTCGCAGCCCTCTGGCTGGTCTTTCTGGCAAAAAACCTTGCCGCCGCCGGAATCCCTGTCAGCGGCCGGATGCTCGAGACGAGCCCGCAGGTCCGGTCGCAGGCCGAGATCACCCTCGAACCGATCCTGAGCGCCAACGACGACGCCCGCCTGCGACTCTCCGGCACGCTCGGGCCGCCTCCGGTCGACCGTACCCACCCTGACGCCGAAGGCTTCTTTGCTCTCACCGCACCCGAGATCGGCCTGTGGAAGGTGGTGACCAGGGCGCCGGGACGGTTGACGATGGAGCTGCCTCTGGTGCCGCTGATCGAGGCTGCGGAGCTGCCCGACCTCGAGCTGCCCTCGGCCTTCGAGCTCGAAGTCCAGGTGGTCGATGCCGAGGGCCAGCCGATCGCAGCGACGATCGGAGCCATTGCTCCCGCCAACCTTTATCTCGAGGACTCCGAGGAGCCTGTCAGACCCAGGGTTTGGCGGTCCAGCCCGCGACTCACGAAAGCAGACGACGACGGCGTCGCGAGCCTATCTGTCGAGTACCAGGAAACACTGCGAATCGAGGCACTCGCCGCCGGGCACCCCCTCACCGTGGCCTACGCCGTCGGTGGCGAGAAGCCGGTACGCATCACGCTGCCTTTGGGCGTCGCTCGCACAGTACGAATCATCGATTCGCGCCAGCGGACCCTCGCCGGCGCCGTAGCGATCAACGACGGCGCCTTTCTGCCTCTCGGGTTGTCCGACGCAGAGGGCCGGCTCCCTCTTGTGCTGGCAATGCAGGAGCCGCCACCGGTCCGCGTGTCGACGAACGGAGGCTGGCGCGGTGCCTTCGAAATCGCTCGAGATACCGACACCGACCTGGTGCAGCACCTGGCGCTAACGCCGCCGACGGACTTGCGCGGCCAGGTGCTCGAGGTGGGCCGGCGCGAGCCGATCGGTGGGGCTTTGGTGTGGGCTCGTCCCACCGAGGCCACCGTCACCGACGCGCGCGGCAGGTACCATCTAGCGATTCCGAGGCCAGAGCCGGCCTCGCTGCAGGCGGCGGCCACCGGCTACCTGCACGGCGGCGTCGAGCTCGCACCGGACGTCACCGACAGCCCACCCCTGCTCCTCCACCCCGCCGCTGCACTCCACGGCCAGGTGATGGACGAGGACGGCAACGCTCTCTCGCAGGTCGATGTCGCCGTCGTCTTCGCGTCACGATCCGGCACCGTGCGTCCGATCACCAACAACCCACGGGAGCAGTGGCTCACGCGGACAACCCCGC
>JBCCGX010001450.1:0-2279 GCA_039029035.1 Acidobacteriota bacterium
CCCGTCCGCCTACGAGAGTCTCACCGGCAAGCTCCTCGCCTATCGGGAGCGCAGCCGCAACAATGTCATCCTGGTGACCAGCGCCGTCACCGGAGACGGGACGAGCACCGTCGCCCGGAACTGCGCGACCACCCTCGGAAAAGGTCTCTCCCAGAGGGTCGTCCTGGTCGACGCCAACCTTCGGACGCCGAGTCAGCAGACGACCCTCGACATCGCCAGGCCGGACGGTCTGACCGACGTCCTGGCGGGTGACGTCGAGTTGCGCTCGGCCATCGTCAGCAATCTGCGCTCAGGCTTCTCGTTGCTCGCCAGTGGGCGATCGACGACCCGACCGCAGCACCTCTTTTCTCGAGCCTGTTTTCGCTCCGTCCTGTCGATCCTGCAAACCGAGTTCGATTGGGTGATCCTCGACACCCCGCCGGCCACCACCTTTCCCGACGTGACCTGCCTGGCGGGTGCCGGCGCCGGAGCGGTTCTGGTGCTGCGGGCTGAAAGGACTCGGTGGGAAGTCGCGGAAGAGGCAAAGAATACTTTGCAGCGCTCGGGGATCGAAATCGTCTGTGCGGTCTTGAACCGCCGTCGCTATCACATCCCTGAACCCATCTACCAACGACTGTAGCCGAGCCCGACGACGACCGCTCAGGCGCGACTGGACAGTCTGAATCAACAAACAAAACCGCCGATGAGGTGAATCATGAACAGGTTCCTACTCGACAGTTTGCGGGTTGCCGACCTGGTGATGATGCTGGTCGCCTTCGGCATCGCCGTCATCATCACCGGTCAGTGGGCCCACACAGCAACGCTCGAAGATCTACTGACCTTTCGCGTCCGCCTTCTCAACGTTTTCGTTTTTGCGACCTTTGCCTTGTTCTGGCACTGGCTGTTCCGCTCCTTCGGACTCTACCGGCTGCCCAGATCCCGTTACGCCGTCACCGAGGGGTGGGCCATCGCTAAAGCGGTGGCGGTCGGTACCCTGGTCCTGGCGGCCCTGGGCTTGGCGCTCGACCCGTCGGCCGTGAATCGCGTCTTTCTGGCAACGTTCGCCCTTGCTTGTCTGCTGTGCACCCTCGCGGCTCGCGCCGGCCTCAGAACCCTGCTGGGAGACGGCCGGACGGAGGGTCGATACCTGCGCAAGCTGGTGATCGTGGGCTGCGGTCCAAGAGCGGCCGAATTCGGCCGCCAAGTCCGCCGGAAACCGGAGCTCGGTTATCTGCTGCTCGGTTACATCGACGAGATGCCGGCACCGGACAACCCGGTGCACGAGGGCACCGAGAAGCTGCTCGGGCCTCCGAGGGAGGCGCGGGCAATCCTGAGCCAACTCAAGGCCGACGAGGTCCTCATCAGCCTGCCGATCAAATCCCACTACGAGACGATCTCCGAGATCATCGGGCTTTGTCGGGAAATGGGCATTTCCATCCGGGTTCCGGCCGACTTCTTCGACTCACGGTTGGTGCATGCCTACTCCGACGACCGGCACCACACGCCGGTGCTGACCCTTGAGAGCCAGACCCCGACCGGCAGCGGTGCGGCGCTGAAGCGACTGGTCGACGTGGTGATCTCGGCCATCGCGCTGATCGTGCTGAGTCCGGTTCTGGTGGCTGTTGCCCTGGCGATCTTGATCGATTCCGGTCGGCCGATTCTTTTCGTTCAAGAGCGTGTCGGCCTGAATCGCAAAGTTTTCAAGATCTTCAAGTTCAGAACGATGGCGGTCGACGCCGAGCAGCGGCTGGACGAGCTCGAGCACCTCAACGAGGCTTCCGGAGCCGCCTTCAAGATGCAGCGCGATCCGCGAGTGACCCGCGTCGGGCGACTGCTCAGGAAGCTGAGCCTCGACGAGCTGCCGCAGCTCTTCAACGTCCTCGAGGGGGACATGAGCTTGGTCGGCCCGCGCCCCCTCCCGGTTCGGGATGTGAACAACATCGGGATCGAATGGCCCAAGCGCCGATTCAGCGTCAAGCCCGGGCTGACGTGCCTGTGGCAGATCAGCGGTCGCCACGAGATCGACTTCGATGATTGGATGGAGCTCGACCTCCAGTACATCGACAATTGGTCCCTATCGCTGGATTTCGACATTCTCATGAAGACGCTGCCGGCGGTCGTCGGGGGGCACGGAGCGAGCTGATGTCGACCTCCACCAGCTTCCAACGGGTGATGCCTGCGGAGGGCGCAGCGACGGCTCTGCCGGCTCGGCCGGCGCGCTGGCAGAGTCTCCCGGGAGCCGGCTGGCTGCAGCAGGGCGGCACCGCCCTGGCGGATCAGGCGGTGGTGAGCGGCACCAC
>JBCCGX010001451.1:0-2277 GCA_039029035.1 Acidobacteriota bacterium
CGCCATCGCTGCGTTCGGCGCCGATTTTCCGTCGAGCCCCCTCGACCTCTGATAATCTCTGGGCAGAACACTTCAACCCAAGGGATCCTCACATGAAAATCAACAAGCTGCGTAAAGAAGCCGTCCGCTCGACTCGCCAGGTAGAGAATGCCGTCTCCCTCTCACCGGAGAAGCTACGCAAGGTCGTCAGCGGCGGCAACCAGGTGCTCGGCGAGGTCGACCCGGAGACCTGCGCCATCCACTTCTACTACCCCTCCGACTCCGTCAGCTGAGCCCTCGCGAAGCGAGCTCGGCTCGAGACTGAGCCTCGATGATCACCCTGCTACGGGGTGATGGCCGGGCGCTGCGCGACGAAAGCGCGCGCCTCGCCGCCTCCCACAAGTCCCACCTCCTCCTGATCCCGGCATCGCCGCGGGCTTGGAATGGGTTGCGCCGCTTGCTCGAAGGGTTGCGCGAGCTGCACGGTCGAGATGTGGCGGAAGGCCTTACTGGCCGCCAACTGGCGGCGCTGAGCCTGGCTACCGGAGAGCCGACTGACGCGCAGGACGAAGTAGCACACGCCGGCCTACAGCTCCTGTCGGCCCGGCCCACCTCCCACCTGAGCCACAACTTCCTCGTTCAAGCGCCTCTCTTTCAGGCGCTGGCGACCGTCGTCCACGAGCTGACAGCCGAAAAAGACCTCACCTTGGTCGTTCCCGACCTGGCACACCTCGACCGCGAAAGCCTCGGTCTGCTCCGCACCCTCTACCGCCGCTTTCCTGAGACGTCGCCGTCGCTGATCGCCGGCTTCAATCCGCGGCACCCCACCCCCGAACCCGACACCAACGGACTGCTTTGGGAGCAGCCCGCCGACGACGTATGGAAAGTTGCCCTAGGATGGATGGCCATGTCGACGACTCGGGTGCGCGATCTCGGTCGGCTGGACACCGTAGACCAAACACGGGAGACGTCCAACACGCTTGGTCTCACCACCGACGATCCGGCACTCGACAGCCGCGCCTTTGCCGCCCTCGACGTCTGCCATACCCTCGGCCCGACATCGGCAGAACTGATCGTCGAGGCCATGCGCAAGGCCTTTGCCAGTTTCGCCTTCACCACCGTCGTGCGCCTCGGGCTCGGCCTTCTCGAACACCGGCCCGAGCTGACGCCAGCCCAGTCCGCCGACGCCCACGCCCTGCTGGCCCTGGCCGCTCACAACCGCCAGTTTCGCTCGGCCGGTAATCACCAGCTGGCCGAATTCCTACGCCACCACCTGGAACAGGCCTTCGAGACCGAGACTCGCCTGGGCCACCGCTCGGCCATCGCCTATCGTCTGGCGGTCACCCATGGACGACGTCTGAAGCAGCGTGAGCCAGCGCTCGAATGGGCCGAACGGGCGATCGATGAGTCCCGCACCGCCGGGATCGATCCCATCGAGGCCGCCAACCTGGAAGCCTGGGGGCGCAACATCCGAGCCTTCCTGCTGATTGGCTGCGACCGGCTCGGTGACGCGGTGCGGGAAGGTGAAACCGCCTTCCAGCGCCTCGGCGAGGCCCTGGAGCCCCACCCGCAGGCCCTCGCTTCCAACGACGCCCGGGTACGCGAGGCGGTGTTCTCCCGCGGACTCCTGGCCGACAACCTGGCCGCCCTCGCCCAGATGGCCGGCGACCCCGAGCGCGTCGAGACCTGGAAAGGCCTCGCCGAAGAGCTCAGCGAGTTCACGCCCGAGCTGGTGCGCTACGAGGCCCGGCCTTGGATCACCCTCTACCGCCGTAAGCTCCGCCTCGACGCCGCAGCTGACAAGGCACGGCAAGGCCTGGAGGCTGCCCGCGCCGGCCAGGACGCTCTGCGCGAGTATCGCTACACCGTGGAGCTGGCGGACCTCGACTACCGCTTGGGCTACGCCAAGGCCGCCCTCGAGGGACTCCAGCGCGCCGAGGCGCTGCGTCATCGCCTCGGTGAGCCCGAGTTCCTTCACCCGGTCCGTACCATGGCCGCGGCCGCTGCGGCCCGCGCCGGCCAGGTGGAGACGGCGCGGGATCTCACCTGTCGGGCTCTGGATGCGCTCGCTCCCTCGGCTCTCGACGCCCGAGTCCAGTTGCTCGCCTTCCTTGGCTGCTTGGCAGCGCAAACCCACGACGCCGACGAGGCCGAGGCTCGGATCAATGAGGCAATCAACCTCGCTGTCGAGAGCGGTGCCCGCGACACGTTGTTGGCCGTGGCGATCGCCGCCGGCCGAGCTTCCCAGCACCTCGGCCGCCCCGGCGACGCCGAGGAAGCCTACCGGCGAGCGCTCGA
>JBCCGX010001452.1:0-2277 GCA_039029035.1 Acidobacteriota bacterium
AGGGCTTCGGGTTCGACCCGCGCTTCGCCATCACCTGGACGCCGCGGCCCGGCCATCGCTTTCGCTTCGCCACCGGCATCTACCACCAAGCCCCGGAGGCCCAACTGCTGGATCAGGACTTCGGTAATCCGGACCTCGAGCTGATGCGCTCGCGCCACCTCGTGCTGGGCTACCAATACCGCGAGGCTACGGATCCGCTGCACATCCGGGTCGAGGTCTACGACAAAGACTACGAGCACTTGCCGCTCGAATCGACCGAGCTCGGCTTCTCCGACGACGGTCGCGGTTGGGCCCGGGGTCTCGACCTGCTGGTCAAGGGCTCACGCGGTCGCTGGTCGGGTTGGATGAGCTTCGGCACCATCGACTCGCGCCGCCTATCGACCCGGTGGATCGATTTCGGCCGCTTCCCCGTACCCGACGAACCGGTACGTAATCCGCTCGCCGTACCCCACACCCTGCAGCTGAGCTCGGAGTGGGTGCTGCCGCACGGCATCAGCCTGGCCGGCACCTACCGCTGGGCCGCCGGACAGCCCTTCACTCCGATCACCGGCGCCACCGAGGTCGAGGGTCGCTTCGCGCCGGTCTACGGCGAGATCGGCTCCGACGAGTATCCCGACTTCCGCCGCCTGGACCTGAACGCCACCAAAGCCCTGCCCTTTCTCGACTCCGGCCTGGCGATCGCCTTCGTCGGGATCTCCAACGTCTTCGACCGTCAGTCGACCTTCAGCTACGTCTACTCCGCCGATTACAGCAGCCGACGCCCGTCACGCACCTCCTTCGGTCGCTCGCTGTACCTCGGCATCACCCTCATCCGGTAACCTTGGAGAACCGCCATGATCCTCGAGACTCTGCTTGCCCTGACCCTGCTCGGTACCGCCCCCGCAACCGCATTGGACACGATGATTCCCGCCGTCGAGCGCGGCGTCGTCGTCGGCTCGGTCGACTCCCTGGAACGCGCCCGCGGCGAGCTGCTCGAACAGCTCACCGGCGACGCGGCGCCTTCCGTCGACCAGCGATATCTCTTGGCCTATATCGACTGGCGCCTGGCGCAGCTGATGATGGCTGCTCCGAAATCGCAGGAGAAGGAGCGCCTGGAGATTCTCGAAGAAGCGCAACAACATCTGGAAGCCCTGATCGAGGCCGCGCCCGAGCATGCCGAGGGCCACGCCCTGTTGGGTAGCATTCTCGGCCTGCAGATCGGTGACAGCGCTTTTCGCGGCATGCGCCTCGGCCCACGGTCGAGCGCCGCGATCGACCGCGCCCACGAGCTGGCACCGGAAAACCCGCGGGTCGCCCTGGCCCGCGGTATCGGCTGGCTCCACACCCCGAAGGCCTTCGGAGGCGGGGTCGACAAGGCCGCTGCCGAGCTGCGCCGGGCAGAAGAGCTCTTCCAACAGGAGAGCCCCGACAAGGCCTGGCCCTATTGGGGCCATGTCGACAGCCTGATCTGGCACGGCCAAGCCCATGCTCGTCTGAAGAATCCCGACACGGCTCGCATCCTCTACCAGCGCGCCCTGGCGATCGAGCCCGACTACGGCTGGATCCGCTACCGATTGCTGCCCGCCCTGGACGCGTCGAAATGAGCCAGCGCCGCCGAACGATGCAGGGTGCGCTGCTCATCTGGCTGGCAGCGAGCCTGTTGGAAGCGACGATCGTGATCGCGCAGGAGGGGGTCTTGCCCCTCTTCGCTTTCCTCGGCTCGGCGGTCAACTACGGCATTCTCGGCCTGCTCGCCATCCCGGCCTGGCACCTCTGCGCATGGCTGAGTCAAGCACCGCGACCCAAGTGGCAGCTCGGCGCCTTCTACACTCTTCTTCTGACGGTGATGCTGACACTCTGGCAAATCAGCTACCAGGCGTTCTTCAGATGGCGTTTGGGTCCCGGCGTCAGCTCGCCGATCGAGGCTGCCGGGCTCTGGTTCCTCTTCGGTGCAGCCATTACCTGTGGCCTGGTGATCGCCGGCATCGTGCTGGCACAAACGTCGCGCGCCCTGCGCCATCAGGCGGAGCGCTCGGCGCAGCTCAAACTGCTGGCACAAGAAGCGGAGCTGCGCTCCTTGGAGGCACAGTTGCGACCCCACTTCTTTTTCAATGTGCTGAACTCGATCTATTCCCTGATCGAGACCCGTCCGGAGGAAGCCCAGCGCATGGTCGACCAGGTGGCGCAGCTCATGCGGCGCACCCTGGAAGCGGCCGAAGAGGACCTGGTACCACTCGAGTGGGAGCTCGACAGCGCCCGCACCTACCTGGCGATCGAAGAGATCCGCCTCGGCTCACG
>JBCCGX010001453.1:0-2276 GCA_039029035.1 Acidobacteriota bacterium
CAGAGCACGCCGACGGAGATCATACAGAGCACGCCGACGGAGATCATACAGAGCACGCCGACGGAGATCGTGCAAAGCACGGCCCTCCTGCGCTTCGAGTCCCGCCTCCTGCCGATCGGTACCTCACGCTTCGACTTCGGCCTGCAGTTCGAGCCCACCGCTACGGGCCTGATCGGCACGATCGAGTACTCCACCGACCTCTTCGACGCCATCACCATCGAGCGCTGGAGCGATCACCTCTTACGGGTCCTGCGAGGTGCCGTGGAGCATCCGCACGCCAAGCTCTCCGAGCTGCCCCTGTTGGCTCCTTCGATGAGGCATCAGGTCCTCATCGAATGGCAGGGTCAAGAGATCTCACGTCCGCCGAGCCACCTCATCGAACGCTTCGCCACCTGGGTCGAGCGGACGCCGGACGCGGTCGCCGTGGTCGACGACGGGGGCGTCCTGACCTACGGCGCCCTCGATCATCGAGCCGATCGCTTGGCTCGGCGCCTGCTCGCCGCCAGACTCGGACCCGCGCCCGTCGTTGGCGTGCTCCTCGAGCGCAGCCCTGCCACCGTCGTCGCCCTGCTGGCGATTCTCAAGGCCGGCGGCACCTTCCTGGCTCTCGACCCGGAGGATCCCGAGGATCGCCTGCGCTGGCTGATCGACGACGCCGGGGTGCAGGCCCTGCTCACCAGCGAGTCGATCCGGAGCACCCTCTGCCCGGTGTTCGCCGCGCCGACGAGAGCACCTGCGCCAACGGTGCTCCGAGTCGAGAGCGCTGTCGAGCCGGCGGGCCCGAGTCGACCTCTACCCGAGATCGCACCGCAGCAACCGGCCTACTTGATCTACACCTCGGGCTCCACCGGCCGCCCCAAGGCGGTGGTCGTACCGCACAGTGCCTTGGCGCATGTCCTCACGGTGCGCGGCCGGCACGTCACGCCGCTCGACAGCAAGCTGCACAAGACGGCGCTGTCGTTCGACGTGGCGCTGGCCGAGATCTTCCTGCCATTGTTCTGCGGCGGGCGCACCGTTCTGGCGCGCCCGGGGGGACAACACGACCCGGCCTACCTCAATCTCCTGATCGTCCGCGAGAGGATCACCCTGGCGGTCTTCTCACCAGCCCAGCTGGCGTCTCTCCTGACGGAAGGCGGCCTGAGCAACGCGCCGACCCTGCGCACCGTCGGGGTCGGTGGCGAAGCGGTGCCGGCGGATCTGCCGGGGCGCTTCTTCGCCCGCTCGACTGCCGATCTGTACAACCGCTACGGCCCGTCCGAGGCCACCATCTTCATGACCGAGTGGCACTGCCGGCACGGTGAGACACTGCGTAGCCTGCCGATCGGTAGGCCCTTGCCCGGGGTCGCCGCCCTACTGCTCGATGACGGGCTGCAGCCGGTACCCGTCGGCGTGCCAGGCGAGCTCCACGTCGCTGGCCCGACCCTGGCGACAGGCTACCTCGGTCGGCCGGCGCGCACCGCGGCAGCGTTCATCCCCGCTCCCCACGGCGACGCGGGAGATCGCCTCTACCGCACCGGTGACCTGGCCCGGACGTGTGGCGACGGGGCGCTCGAGTTCCTCGGCCGACGGGACCATCAGGTGAAGGTACGCGGCTTCCGCATCGAGCTCGGCGAGGTCGAGGCGGCGTTGATCGACCACGCAGACGTTCACGAGGCCGCGGTTACGGTGCGCGACGACCTCGCGACCGGACCGGCGCTGGTCGCCTGGCTGGTGACGGGCGCCGGCCACACCGTTGCCACCGAGGCGCTGAAGCGCTACCTCGGCGACCGGCTGCCCCACTACATGATGCCGACTTTTGTCGTGCCCTTGCCGGAGCTGCCGCGAACTCTCGCCGGCAAGGTCGACCGCGCAGCCCTCGAGAAAAACCCCCTCACCGACCGCGAGACGGCGGGCACAAAAACCGACCAGACCCCTCTGCCGCCGCAAGGGCAGATCGAACAGGCCATCGCGGCAATCTTCGCTGAGATCCTGGAGGTGGAGCGCCCCGGACTGGACGTCAACTTCTTCGACCTCGGCGGCCACTCCCTCTTGATGCCGCGGCTGCAACGGCACCTGCAAGAGGCCTTCGGCAGGCAGATTCCGATCGTCGATCTCTTTCGCCGACCGACCATCGCTTCGCTCGCCGCGCTGCTGGGCGGCCACCCGTCAGAGAACAGCGGCGCGGATCTCGACGAGCGGTCGGCCCGACAAGAGAACCTCACGGCGACGGATCGGTCACGCGAGCCGATCGCCATCATCGGCCTCTCCGGCCGCTTCCCCGGTGCCGCGAGCCCGGC
>JBCCGX010001454.1:0-2273 GCA_039029035.1 Acidobacteriota bacterium
AACCCATACCGAGCTGGCGGTCAGCGCGGCAGATCAAGTCATGGAGCTCGGCAGCTCGTTCTACAGTGCGGCCCTGGCCCACATGGCCAACCAAGTGCAGGATCTGGTCGAGAATTCGACCACCGAGCTGACGGAATCAGGCGTCGCGTCGATCGCCGACAAGGTCAGGGCTCAGCTGATCATCTTCGGCACGCGGTTCGGTAATGGCGGCTTGGCCGAAGCCGATGAATCTCAGATTATCGAGGTCGGCCACCCGGCGAGCTCCGAAGGGCCCTACCAGTACGTCAAGGTGACACCCATTTCTGATCGTGTCGCGCCGGAAATCGGCGGCACCGCGGAGCTGTTCATTTCACGCAGCGGCCAGAGTGTGATCGTCGCCTGGGAAGACGAGAAGGCCGTCTACTATCGCGAGAGCCAGGAAGAAGGTTGGTCCGAGGTCAGCGCCATCGAGCTGAACGAACAGCTCGACCGTGACAGTGTCCGTGCGATGCTCGAAGACTACGTTCTCGCCGAGTAGATCGATTATTCAGCCTGGATTGACAGGCGGGAGAGGGATCGCGTAACCTCTGCCACCCCCTCGGTTCGAGGACATACGGTATGAAGATCCGCCTCGACCAGGTCGACAAACCCTTCGACTGGCAGGAAACTCTGAGTCTGTCCAGCAAGCAGCTGGACCGCGCGGAGCTGATCTCTTTGGGAGAGATCGAGTGCCGCGGCAGAGTCAGCCCGATGGTCGAAGACTTCTTGCTGCGGGCTACGCTATCGTACGATCAGGAGCTCCGTTGCATGCGTTGCCTGAAGCCTGTCATGGCTTCGGTTTCGACCGACATCGAGTTCCTCCTCCAGATTGGAAGCGAGACGGTCGACGAAGAACGCGAGCTACGGACCGAAGAGCTCGGCGTCTTGACCGTCAGCAGCCCCGAATTCGATACTCAACCCCTTCTGATCGAACAAATACAACTGGCCGTGCCGATGAAACCCCTATGCCGAGAAGACTGCGCAGGCCTGTGCACTCGTTGTGGCGCCGACCTCAACGACAGCCCATGCGGATGCGCGGCTGTGGCGGACCCTCGGTGGGCCGCTCTCGGTGCCCTGCGGCCGGGATCCTCTGACTGATCGATCAGGTCTTATCGATACGAACGCCCAGGGCCTCCTCACGCCGTCGAGGTGGCTCGCCGAAAGAGAGGTTTGAAGCCATGGCGAATCCCAAACGACGTCACTCCAAAGCCCGGCGCGACAAGCGTCGCGCCCACGACGCCCTGAGCCGCCCCGGGACATCGACTTGTCCCAACTGCGGTGAGACCAAGCTGCCACACCGTGCCTGTGCCGCCTGCGGCCAGTACCGCGGCCGTGAAGTGATCGAGGGCAAGGACCAACTGTAGTCGACTCGGGCGCCGAGCGGTCATCGCGAGCGAGGTTTCGGGGGCGAGAGCCTCTCGAGATCGTCGCCGGTGATACGTCGCGGCGTGGTCGGATCCATGCAGATTGCTGTCGATGCCATGGGCGGCGATCACGCGCCGAGATCGGCGGTGGAAGGCGCCTGCCAGGCCGCCAAGGAGGGCCTGCAGGTCATTCTTGTCGGTGATCGCTCAGCCATCGAGTCGGCGATCGACGGTGTCGGCGTCGACGAGACCACGGCGCAGCGCCTGACGATCGAGCATGCCAGCCAAGTGGTCACGATGGATGAGCGTGCGCTCGCCGTGCGCCAGAAACGGGATGCTTCGATCCGGGTCTGCGCTCGCTTGGTGAAGGAAGGACGAGCCCAGGCGCTCGTCTCTGCCGGCAACACCGGAGCCGCGATGATCGCCGCCAAAACGGTGGTCGGCACCATCCCAGGGGTCGATCGCCCGGCCCTATCGGCGATCTTTCCCCGCCGCGGCGGCCGAACGGTGGTTCTCGATGTCGGCGCCAACGTCGCCGCCCGCCCCGAGCATCTGCGTCAGTTCGCCGTGATGGGGCACTTCTACGCTCAGGATGTTCTCGGCACCCACGCGCCACGCGTCGGTTTGCTGTCAGTCGGCGAAGAGGAAGGCAAAGGCACCGAGCTCGGTCGTGAAGCGTTCAAAGCACTGCAGCAAACGGGCCTCCAGTTCATCGGCAATGTCGAGGGTGGGGATGTGTTCTCCGGCAAAGTCGACGTCATCGTTTGCGACGGTTTCGTCGGCAACATCATGCTCAAGAGCGGCGAATCCCTGGCCGGTTACCTCGGTGCTTTGATGCGCGAGTCGCTGCAAAAGAGCTGGCGCAGCCGCCTGGGGTATCTTCTGGCCAAG
>JBCCGX010001455.1:0-2266 GCA_039029035.1 Acidobacteriota bacterium
CAGCGGGCTCCGAGGTCGAGCTGTGGAGCGCCGATCTGCCGCCGGGCAAGCTGCCCGAGCTCTTCGTTCTGCTGCCCACGGAGTGGCTCGGCCCTGGCGAATACCACCTGCGGCTCAGTGGCCAGCGGGGCGGGGATGAGATCCCGGCCGGGCGCTACCGGTTGCGGGTCGCGGCCGATCCGGACCGCTGAACTCCACCCAGGGCTTACGCCTTGGGCTACGGTATGACGCCCGCCGGGCTCCGGAGCCCCGATCGGGCCCCGAGGAGCTCGAACGCGGCCCAATAGAACGGTGCCGAGACATCCTCGGTGGCACGCTCCCCGTCCTCGCCGACGATGCCGATCGGCCCCGCAACGAGCTCGAGCTGCGCCGCCCGCAGGGCTTCGTCCTTGGCCAGCCCGGAGCGCAGATGGCGGTGGAACCGGATCATCAGCTCGGCGGTGATGCGATCGTCGACGTTCCACAACGACGCCAGCAGGCTGCGCGCGCCGGCGTAGTGGAAGGCGTGCACCAGCCCCACCAGGCCTTCGCCGCCGCGCTCCTGGCCGAGAGCGGTCGAGCACGCCGAGAGCACCACCAGGTCGGCTTCGAGGCGCACGCTATCGAAGATCTCCCAGGCCTGCAGCAGCCCGTTGTGGCGGCCCCCGTCGAGCGCTTCGGGCATGGTCAGGGCGAGGGCGGAGTTGAGCGGCGCGCGATCATCGAAGTGGCCGTGGACGGCGAAATGCAGCCGCTCGACCCGCCGATCGAGGGCCCGCACTGCATCTTCCGTCGCCGCCGCACCGAGGTGCAAACGGACGTTCTCGCCGTCATAGAGCTGTGCGATGCCTTCGACCTCGCGCCGCGAGTGCGGCAGGGGCTGCCAGTCGAAAAGCCCACCGCGAACCGCCGAGCGCAGCCGCGGCTCAGCGATCGAACCCGGTCCCTGCCGCACCCATGGCGGGTAGTGCGGATCACCGAACGCGGCGAGCCGGGTCACCGTGGCGGGCCGCTCGCCAGTCGCTGAATCGGTCGCCGACCGCCGGTGCCCCAGTTGCTCGTAGAGCGTTGCGGAAAGCACCGTGTGGATGGGTCGCCAGGCCACCAGGTAGTCCCCCGATGGTCGCACCAAAGCGGCGAACGGCAACCGGTGCAGCGCTCCGTCGGCAACGATCAACAGCCGTTCGCTGCCCTCGATCGTCGCTTCGGCCGGCGCGATCAGCAGGTCGTAGAGCTCGCGCCCGGCGGCATTCAGGTAGCGGAAGAAAGGCGATCGGGGATCCCGCCGCCGAGTCAGTAGATCGAGGTAGCTGTCGACCTGCTGGCGCAGCGCCTGAGCCCCCACCGACAGGGTCAAGCTCGCCACCAGGCCGGCTTCCGGGGTGAGAACAAAGAGATGGGTCTGTGCCGCGACGACGTGGTAGGCCAACAGAACCGTCCCCGGATCGAGGCTCTGCCGGACCTCGGCAACGCCATGCGGCGCGGGATAGCGCAGCGCGGCGAAGCGCGGTGAGGCGCGGCGCAGGCGCGCCTCGAAGCCCTCTTGCTCCTCGCGCAACCGCATCGAAGCCGCGCGGCGACGCTCGACCTGCGCCGGGTCGGCCGACGCCAACGCCGCGTCCATCGCCGCGCGATGGCGCCGTTCCAGATCGCGGCGCTCGGCCGCGAGGGCAGGTGACAAATCGCGGGCAAAATCCAGATCGCGCTCGGTCAACATCGCCAGCAGACTGCGCGCCCGGGAGCGCTCCAGCAGGTGAAAGGCACGCTCGGGTCGCCCCGCTGCGAGCTCCGCCGTCAGCGCGTCGTCGTAGATCTGGCGGTGGCGGGCGCGAAAGCCAGCCTCGGCATGGCGCGAGCCGCCGAGGCGTCGCAATTGCTCTTCGAGCACTGTCACCGCCCGTTGCAGCTCCGCCGCGGCGTGGCTGTGGCGCTGCTGCCGGCCGAGCGTCAGCCCAAGGCCGTGCAGCGCCCGCTCCCGCCCGCGCACGGTGCCGGCGACTTCAAAACGCTCCAGGGCCTGGCGGTAGAGGCGCTCCGCCTCCCGCAAACGGCCGCGATGGCGCGCCACGTTGGCCAAATCGATCGCGTTGAGGGCCAGGAAGAGGTGCCCTGGGGCGGCGCTCTCGAGAAACTCGCGCGCCTCGAGAAAGTGACTCTCAGCGACCTCGAGATCGCTCGCCTCGATCGCCGCCAGGCCGAGCTGCTGCAACGCCCAGGGGATCCCCGGACTCCCGGGCGTCTTCTGACGATAGATCGTCAGGGTTCGCTGGAAGTGTCGCGCTGCTTC
>JBCCGX010001456.1:0-2262 GCA_039029035.1 Acidobacteriota bacterium
CACGCGCGACCCCTTGGTGCCGGCGTTGACCGAGAAGATCGTTCCGGTCACTGACACCAAGCAGTCCTCGGTGGAGACGTAGAGGTGGCGCTGGCGCTGCTCGGCGGCCTGCACGATGACGCTGCCGCGCTCCAACTCGATCGTCGTGCCGCGGCGGCCCTCGTCGATGCTCAGCTCGGAGCGCTGGCGCACCTCGATCAACGAGCCGTCCTCGAGCCGAACCACCGCTGAGCCTTCACGCCCGGTGCGAACGGTCTCGCCTTCGGCGATGGTGTCGCCTTCCTTGATCGGCAGATGCGACGTCGCGGCGATACGGAACAGGTCACCGTCGATCGTCTGCACCGTGGCGCTGGTCGACGAACCGAAAGGCATCACCTCGCGCACCAGGAATTGGGCGACACCGATACCGGCGATGAGCGCCGCGGCCAGGGCCCACTTCTTGTAGGCGATGCGTGGGGTCTCGGCCGGAGCCTCGGCCTGCCAGGCCTTGACCGGGGCCTCGCCCTCGCGCGCCGTCTTCAGCGCCCGGCGACAAGGAACACATTCGCGCAAGTGATCTTCGAGCAGCATCTTGCGCGCCTCGGGCAGCGCGCCTTCGAGGTGGGCCGGAATCAACGTCTGGTAATCGTCACAGCCGCGGATCTCGTCGACCTCCGCGGCCCGTGCCGCGGCCCCCGCCGAGCTCGCCGACAGGCGATCCCAAACCCGCGCTGCGGCGGCTTCGGCCTGCACCTCGTCGGGCCGGCTGTTCTCGATCTGCGACGCTGCCTGATCGAGCAACGCATCGAGGTCGTGGTTTTGGTCAGACATTTCAGTTACCTCCTACAAAACTGGCCATTTCTTTCTTGACCTGATTGCGGGCGCGGTGAAGGGCCACACCGACCGCGGCTTGAGACATGCCCATCGCTTCGGCAATCTCCCGATTCGGGGTGCCTTCTAAGAAGCGCATGGTGAAAAGCGTGGCGCTCTTGGGCGTCAATTGAAGAATCGCCTGACGCAGGCCTTGGCGCGTCTCGCGATCCTGCTGCCGGCGGTCCGGCGTATCCGGCGCGTCATCCGCCGGCGGCACGTCCATGTCGTCCAGGGGGATCGACTGCGAGCGTGAGCGGGCGCGCATCAGATCGAGCGCCGCGTTGACCGCCGCTCGATGCAGGTAGCTCCCCGGGCTGGGGGAGAGGTCCAGCGTGCCCTGGCGCCGCAGCAAGCGCAGGAAGACGGTCTGCAAACAGTCTTCCGCGTCCTGAGCGCTGCCGGTCACGCGGTAGGCCGTGCCGAAGACCCGCGAGTGGTGCTGCTGAAAAATGCGCTCGAGATCTCCCGTTGGGCCGGGTATCGATTCGGTGTGGGTCGCGGCTAACAAAATCTTCCTCCTTCAAGAGTCTTTCAAAGGTGAAACGGCCGCTCCTCCGCTTTATTACATCGACGATACGAAATCCGCGATCAGGCGCGCGTCGGCTGCCGCAGAACCTCCTCCGCCTGGGCCAGGGCTGCCGGTGACCCGACGTGCAGCCGCTCACCCGCCGTCTTGAAGGCAAAGACCGGCTGGCGCTCGGCCAGGTAGGCCGCGAAACGCCCGATCTCGTCGCTGGATCGGCCTTCGGCCAGGTAACCGGCAACCCGCGCCAGGGCCGCATCCCCCAAGCAATAGAGCGACGGACAGGCCCACGTCGAAGGCGGCTGCTGCGGCTTCTCGTGCAATCGCACCACCCGATCGTCAGACGCCAACTCCAACACCCCGGTGCGCCGCAGCTTGCGCACGTTCTTCTCCTCCAGGCCTAAGACATGGCTGTGACCAGTCTCACGGAAGGCGTCCCAGAACGGCCGCAGCGAGAAACGGTAGATATTGTCGCCCGCTGCGACCAGGGCGCCGGCGGTCGGCCCGATACGCCGCAGAACGTAGTCGAGGTCACCGATCGCCCCCAGGCGATCGTCGTTCGAGGTGCTGCCGTTGTCATGCACCGTGACCTCAGGGCCGATCCGCCCCGCCCATCCCGCCGCCCAGTCGCGGAATCGCGCCGCGTAGTGTGCGTTCGAAGCGACATGGATCGCCTCGAGCCCTTCGAGCTCCACTAGCTGTTCGAGCAGGTAGTCCAGCATCGGTTTGCCGGCCACCGGCAAGAGCGGCTTCGGCGTCTCTGCCGTCAGTGCGCCCATGCGGGTGCCATAGCCGGCGCAGAGCAGGATAGCGATGTGTTGGGACATGCGAGGAGGCTAGCATGAAGAACTCGGCCGAGCTGCTTGGCCCGCGACTTCCGATCGGCG
>JBCCGX010001457.1:0-2258 GCA_039029035.1 Acidobacteriota bacterium
CAGCCGGCCCAACCAATCGAGAGTCGTGGGATCCGCCCAATGCAAATCTTCCACCACCAAAGCCAAGGCATGGCGTTTCGCCAGACTTTTCACCAGGTCGACCAACGCCTGCAACGTCATCTCACGCTGCTTCTGGGGCGTAACATCAGGCAGGACGTAAGGCGTTGTGACCGGCAGGCCGAGAAGAGACGCCAGAAGCGGGATCGAGCTGGACCGCGCCTCTTTGCCGAGAATCTCTTCGAGATCGGCCAGCGGGTTTGTGCTCTGCCTCTCGCCACTCTCCTCGGCAGGGCCGTCATCGATCAGACCTTCGACCATGGCAATCACCGGCTGCAGGGGCGACGCCTTGTGGATCGGCGATGCTTGAGCCAGGAGCCAGTCCATCGCCAGCGGTTCCATTTCGCCTTTCAACCCGGCAAGCAGCCTCGATTTCCCGATGCCCGCTTCGCCGTGGATGAGCATGACCTGCCCAGCCCCTTCCTGTGCCCGAGCTGCTCGATCCACCAGCAGGCCGATCTCCGTGTCCCGCGCCAAGAGCGGCGTCGACGCGAACCGAAAGCTGCTTGTGCCATGCCCCCGGCCAATTCGGAATACCGCCGTTTCACCGAGTGACTGGCCCGAATCCTCCACCGCATAAGCATCTGCAACCAGCCGCCGGACCGTATCACTGACCAGGATTTCGCCAACGTCGGCCACCCGGGCCAGGGCGTCCGCGATATCGGCGGTACGCCCCAGAACAGGCAAGCTCTCGCCCTTGGGGTGGACGATGGCGGGCCCGCTATGGACGCCAGCTCGAATCGACGCCGTCACCTCGGTTTCGGTCACCCCGGCTTCGGTCCCCCCCGCTTCGAGGTTCGCCATGCCCAAACGCGATGCCATCTCCTGGGCCGCGTGGATGGCGCGCCGGGCCGCATCTTCCTGCGCCCGCGGATAGCCGAAATAGGCTTCGAGCCGTTGGCCTTCGCAGCGCGCCACATACCCCTGGAGTTCTTCGAAGACCTGGCGAGCCACCGTCTCGAAGATCTCCATTACGGCGGCCAGCTCGACCGGGTCGGCTATGGGTTGCCCGGACGCCTCGACCACCAGGAGACATTCGACAATCGTCAATTGACGCCGCTCGGCCACGAGCTCTACACCGGACTGCCGGAGCCCCGTGATTTCCCCACGGGCCAAGCGCTGTGCAGCCCTCTCGAGCCGGGAAGCCACTTCGGCGGCATTGGCGGGGCGGTAGCCCGGATCTTTCTCCAGGAGCTGGGCGACCAGCTCCGAAAAGGCCCGTGGGTACGCGGAGGTTCGCTCGTGGACGGGTGCCGGGCGATGGGTACAAACGCGGTGGAGCATCGCCATCGCTGATTCGGCGGCGAAAGGAGCCAGGCCGGTCGAAAGCTCATAGAGCAGGCTGCCGAGCGAGAAGAGGTCCGAACGGAGGTCGACCTTGCGCCCCATCGCCTGCTCGGGTGACATGGCGTGTGGCGTACCCACGACCTGGCCGTCCGCAGTGATCGAAGCCGCGCTGGCCTCCGCCTGGCCCCGCAGCTCCTTGGCCAGACCAAAATCGAGGATCTTGGGCTGGCCGTCGTCAGTCAACATCACGTTCCGGGCCTTGAGATCGCGATGCACGATGCCCTCGGCGTGGGCGCTGGCGAGGGCGAGGGCGAGGCGAATCGCGATGTCCAATACCTGGTCGGGCTGGAGGGATCCTTCATCGATCAGATCGGAGAGCGCTCGCCCCTCCACCAACTCCATGACGATCCAATCCCCGTCGTCCTCGGTGAAGAGATCGTGGATCTCGACGATGCCGGGATGCCGCAGACGGGCAACGGCGCGGGCCTCTCGCTCGAATCGGCGCCAAGCCTGAGAGTCGGAGGACACCTCCGCGCGAACCTGCTTGAGTGCGACCTCTCGCTCGAGGCGCTCGTCGAAAGCCCGAAAGACCTCGCCCATGCCTCCGGCCCCGAGGCGTTCGATGAGGCGATAGGGGCCCACGCACAGCTTCGGCAGCTCGGTGGTGGCTGGCCGCGTCTCAGAGACGACCGGGTCGACGGGTAGATCACCCACGGATTCAGACTGCGATGACAGGAGCGTATCGGATGAAGGCATGGCTACTCACCCCTAGACCTAGCCTGCATTATTCGTGAGGCGTTGCGTTTGCCGTTGAAGTTTCGGTCTGAGGAGCCAGAGTAGTTGCTCTGGACGCGCTTGTGGGGCGCAGAATGTGTTTGCTGGCGGCCTTCGGTCGCTATGAGGTTCGAAATCGC